>NZ_JBELKF010000243.1:0-2676 GCF_042089775.1 Palleronia sp. | reverse complement strand
CATGTCAATGATTGTCGACTTCCCGATCGGCCAGCTGTCGGTCGCGACCTCGCGCGAGAACCTTGGCATGGACGAAGCCACCATCCGCAACCTCAAGGTTGGCATGGGTCAGGTGATGAACGAGATCACCGCCCAGATCAGCGCCGACATCGCGAAGGAGCCCAGCTACTACGAAGCCTGCAAGGCATTGGCTCGCATCTCCGGCACGCCGCTGATGGGCTTGGCTGGCACCCCGAAATGGAACGGCCTCGACGTCTTCCTGCGCTTCGAGCTGCACGAGACCGAGACGGGCAAACTCGAGCACTGCTTCTTCGGTGAGGGGGCGGACGCGCAGGGCAAGCTCCTGCCTTACCTGAAGTTCAGGGACTCGGGCTACGGCGCCACCGTCGATTACGACCAGCTGCAGGAGCAGGTCGTCGTCGTCGAGTTCGAGGACTGCAAGCGGGCCGTCTCCCGTATGCGGCGCTTCCTGCTCGAGCAGGCCGAGCCGGGTATCGCCGTTCACTGGCTGCGCATGCAGCGTAACCAGCTGGCTGGCTGGCAGGCTCGGAACGGCGGCAAGCCGATCATCGACCTCGACACGATCGAGCCGCTGACCTCGCCCAAGGCCAAGCCTCGGGGGGAGGACGCACCGATCCCGATGCGGCGGATGATCGTGAAGAACCAGCGCCCCTACCGGCACTTCGACGCCGAATTCTGGGCCAGTGAGGACGTCCACCCCACCGAGGACATGTTCATCGTCCAAGGCAACCTGAAGGAGTGCTACCCCACCAGTAACGTCTACCGTGGAATGTCGACCAACGAGTTCGCTGCGAAGTGCGCGAAACTCCGCGTGGCCGGCGTCTTCGACGGGAACACCTCCGTCTTCTTCGTCAGCGCCACGCAGGCGAAGCGGGTGAAGCTCACGAACGTCATGGAGCGCATCCGTGAGATCGTCGAGCAGAAGTTCGGCACCAACGTCTCCCTCGAGGAGGAGACTTGGGAATACCGGAAGAACCGGCAGATCGCCCAACAGCTTCGGGGCCTCAAGCTCACCCTCCCGAAGGATCTCGCCGACTTCGCCAAGTTCTACCCCGAGACGCAGTCCACCCTGACCTCTGACCAGGTCGAGGTGATCAAGGAGTGGATCCCCACCGCCCGCACCCGCACGGCGGATCACGTCCACGCCGACCGCCGCGGCAAGATCTTCAACACCTACCCCCTTCTCGAAATCACCAGTGGCCGTGAGACCCACCTGCGCCACTACCTCAAGCTGGAGCTGAAGAAATGACTTTCCCGTTCACCTTCTCGAACAACGTCCTCTCGATCTTCGTCGCCGGTCGTCCCCACACCGTCGACAACACCCACCCCTGCTGGGAGGAGATCTTCGCGATCGCCAAGGGCCAGAAGGCAGCCACGCCTGACGAGCTGAAGGCGCTGCTCGACACCCGCGCCAAGGTGAAGGCCGAGCTTGAGGCCGCAGGCGCGGCCCTCACCGGCCGCGTGACCGTGGGCCATGACGCCGTGCTGCTCGACGGCAAGCCGGTCCACACCTACCTGACGACCCGCATGCTGGAGATGCTGAAGGACGGCATCAACGTAGATCCGTGGGCACGCTTCATGGAGAAGCTCTACCAGAACCCGAGCCGCACCGCGGTGAAGGAGCTGTACCTGTGGCTGGAGAAGGCCGGCATGCCGATCACCAGCAACGGCAACTTCCTCGCCTACAAGAAGGTGCGGGACGACTACAAATCCTACTACGACGGCAAGACCGATCACCCGATGGGTGGCGTCGTGTCGATGCCCCGCAACGAGGTCGACGACCGCCGCGACAACACCTGCTCCTACGGCCTGCATTTCTGCAGCTGGTCCTACCTGCCGCACTACAACGGCAGCCATGGCCGGGTGCTGGTGCTCGAGATCAACCCGGCCCACGTCGTGTCGATCCCGTCCGACTACCAGAACGCCAAGGGTCGGGCCGAGCAGTACCTGGTCCACAGCGAGATCCCCGAGAAGGACGCCCAGTTCGCCTTCGATCGGATCCACGTTGTCGACAGCCGCTGGGCTGAGGAGAATGAGGACGAAGACGACGTCTACGATCCCGAGGACGACTACGACTACGCCGACGAAGCCGACTGGAACAGCACGCTCGGCCTCTACGTCTACCCCTCCGGTGTGATCGACCTCGACGAGTCGGAGTTCGACATCACCGACTACGACCGCGGCCCGGTGAGGGAGCTGCCGGGCGCCGGCTTCGAGCAGATCGTCACCGATGGGCCGGTGTCCATCACCGTTCGCTTCGACAACTGCATGAACGTCATCGAGGCGATCGTGAATGACTACTGAGCTGCCCCGCCTGACGAAGGAGCAGGCCGCGATCATCGGCGCCCTCACCGGCATCGCCTGCGGCCCGTTCCGCGACATCCATGAGTATGCCGAGCGAAAGCTCGGCAGACCCATCTGGAGCCACGAGTTCGGCCAGACCGACTTGTGGGTCGACCTCAAACGGGCCGCCCACGAAGACTTCCTCGCCATCTGTCACAAAGGAACCAAGACAGAATGACCTTGCTCGCCCTCACTTTCGCTCAGGCCCTCGAGAACCGCCTATCCGATCTCGATGCTGACCCCGACCGCAGCTACACCATCATTGTCGGCGAAGAGCCTCGGGGGGTCGTAGCTCACGGCCTCGGATGGCTC
>NZ_JBELKF010000076.1:0-16025 GCF_042089775.1 Palleronia sp. | reverse complement strand
GATAGTGTTCGTCCGACAGGTCCAGCTTGGATTTCGCTGCGTGCAAAAGGGCGATCTGGCGCTTGTTGATGCTCATGCGTCTTCTCCTTCTCGTTCCGTTGCCTCGTCGTTGTCGTCAGGGGTGAGTTGGCGGCACAGCGCGGCGGTCTTCGTCGCCACCTCTTCTCCCACGCTTTCTGCCAGGTGCTTCATGGCGATGCCGCTCAGGTCCGCGATGGCCGTGGCCTCCGCATCGGTCAGATGCGCGGCCGCGAGCGCCTGGAAGACCGACGCGGCCGAATAAAGCACGCCCTGTATCTCGTTCGCGGCTTCGTCCAGGCTCTTCATGTCGGCCGGATCGACGGCGAGTTGAGCGGCGCGGCATTTGGCTGAGCAGATCATTGAAGCCTCCCCCGGCCCTCGGGATCGGAAATAACGGCCTCACGGATGTGCGGGACTATTGCTTGCCGCGCGGCCTCGGCCCGTTCCGCATCGGCCCGCAGTCCGTCCACCAGCGCGGCGAGCTCTGCGCGGTCACCGTCTCCGGCGGCTTCATTCGCCAGGATCGCGCCATGCGCTCGGCATAGTTCCAAGCCACGGTGGGAACTCGCCCAGGGCCATCGCCATCGCCCGTGTCAGCTCGATCTTGGATGCCTTCATTGGGATCACGACAGTCACGTCTCGATCAGGTCTGCTGTCGGTCGGGTTCCTCATTTCCAGCCACCCTTTCTCGAATCTCGGTAGTCGTGCAGCGGGGCATGAAGGTGCTCGATGGCCGGAGCGTCGCCGTTCTCGGCCGCGATATCGTAGGCTTCGTCGATCAAGAGCTGCACGTCTACGAGCCCGCCGACCCGGCGGCCGCGCAGCCATTCCGCGCCTCGGGGTTCCAAGGTCTGGGCCTTGTCCACGATCAGGTAGCGCCCTTCGGCCATTTCGCTGTCGCGGACGATGTTCGTGCGGATCGTCGTCAGGCTCTTCCCGCTCGACGTGACGCCGAACACAACCCGATGAACCGTCTCGGCGACGGCGGTGGGGCGTCCTTCGCCTGCCACGGCCGTGACGAAGTAGGACAGGTCCTCTTCCTCCAGGGCGCGGAAGCGATGAAGCGCCATCATCTTTCCAGAGCCGGGCGTCCCGGCGATCATCGCCATGGTGACGGTGCGCTTGCGCCGCATCTCGGCCAGCGAACGAAAGATGCGCTGAGCTGTTGGGGTGCCCACGAAAGCGCCGGACGGCCGCCGCTTGGGCGGGCTGTCTGTGGGATTGGCAAGTCGCAGATGGTCTGCCATGTTTGTTTCCGTTCGTTGCGCGGGCTTCGGCCCGCCTTCAGTCGGCGTGGGGTGTCCGCACCCTCACGCTCCATCCTTTCCCATCGCGCGCAGCGCCAAGGGGTCGAAATCCAATGCCTGGTTTCGCTTCCTCAAGAGCCGTTCGATTTCAGCCGTCGGCTTCTGGCGCTCCGCGGAAATATCGCGCAGCGGCGGATTGAAGTGCGCCGCCACCACCGCGGCCGGGGCGGCTTCCGGTTCATGCGAGAGATGGAAGTCGAGATTCGCCAGGGCCGCGTCGAACGCCGCGTCTTCGAGGTAGGCGTTTCGTGCCTCGGCCGTGGCCTTGCGCGCGGCCTTGCACGTGTTCGAAGCGGCGCGTTCACCGGCCATGCTGCCGGAGTCGCCGGCTTCCACGGCCGCGATGCCTTCGCAGATCAGCGCCCCGTCCTTGTCGAAAGCCAAGGCAGGCAGCGAAAGGGCTGGGTCAACCGCTTCGCCGCTTCCTCGCGACCGTGGCGCGCCACGAGCTATTGAGACACGGGAAGAGCCTGCCACCGCCGATAGCACGTGGCGAAGGACGGCGATGCCCAACCGCTCCCGGCGGAAATGTCGCGCACGTCCGGCCATGCCTGGCGCAGCGGGAAGTCCGGCGAGGCATCGCGGATGATCGTCATGAAGCATGACCACGCCTCGGCCGAGATGGTCCGTCCCTTGTAGCCGGCCAACAGGGCAGGTGCCCGTTGACAGGATCGACCCATTCGACGGTTTTAAGGTAGCGTTGAAGGGTCCGCTTATCGGTCCCGCTGTCACCGAACCGCTCGCGCACCAGGCGCAGCCGTTCTCCCAGGTCGCGGTGGGGACCAGGCGCACTATGCCAGCTCGCCGCTCCGCCTCTTCCCGTGCCTTCGGCTTCGCGGCCAGGTAAGCGGCATGGGCATCGTCATCATGCTGACCCGCCAGAAGCCCGGCCTTGTCTGCCTGTCTTTCGTAGAACGCGATACGCTTCGGCTCGGGTAAGTCGCTGATTCTGATGAATTCGGCGGAGCCGCCGTTGCTTTCCCGGGAGAGCGGACGGATTCCCATTCGGATCATCCACCCTCCCGCAGCGGCCCTTTCAGTGGGGATGGAGCCGATCCCGCAGAGCTGGCGAAATTAATCAGCATCGTCGTCCGACCGAACAAGTTCTCGCACTTCCTTGAGGAAGTGCTCAGCCAGACTGCGGCTCTTAAAACCGCTTTTTTCCCTGAAAGTCGGCCGAAACAGCCCATCGGTGCAGGCCGCGAGCAACGAACTCTGCATTCAAGGATGTGCCCGCGCGGACAAGGACAGCTCACGCCTCTTTCGGAAGCGCCGGTGATGGTGCATCACTATGAAACATGGACGCACAGAGTGGCGCGGTTTGGCTCACAATGAAGCACTACATGCCACATTGGCATGTCGTCGACCTGGAGCCGGATGTTTGACTGGTAAACGGGATGTGAAGCGCGCCGAGTCCGGTGCTGTCGGTGGACGGGGACGGCTATACGTCGCCTGACCTGGCGCAGGCCGTGGAGGACATGACCACGGAGCTAATTGACCTACTCAAAGAGAGATTGCGCGTCACTTCCGATCAGGAATTGGCGGAACGGTTGAAAGTCGGCAGGAGCACGATTGCCAATTGGCGGCGTCGAAGGCGGGTCCCGAACGATGTGCCGCTCTGGTAAGCGACGATGCAAAAGAGCGCCTAAGTGCAGCCTTCGGATATCATCTATTGTCGCGTGAGAAGCGTGGTGCGCTTTTCCTTGCAATCATGCGGATGCATAGAGGATGGCCTGAGATGGATAGCTATCCGGGATTCCTGCGGCGTGGCAGCTTTGTGCCTGCACAGCTACAGATCCACGTGGAAAGTGCGCTTCTCGATCTACTAAACGAGATGGAGCAAGGCGGCTACGACGATCCCCAGTAATGTCTGAACGGGATAGTCTTCAAGGAGATGTTCGACGGCCAAGGATAGCCGTCGGTGTGGGCAAATCATCCCGCACCTTCGAGAATCCTCCATTGATCTCATTTTCTCCGCGTGACAAACCCAGTGGAGCGCCCCATTGATTTCATTGGGATTGTTCGGGTCGTGGTGTGAACGAACTGAACGCGTCAGCGGCGCACGCCGCCGCCCGCCAAACGGTTATGCCGAAGAGACTGCGGAAGGTGGACTGGCCTGCGCTGCTGTCGGTGCCAATCCTGAATCACCCGGGTGAGCCAATGGCGGCGATTTCGATGTCGTTTCCCTGCTCCGCTTCGAGGAGGCCCGGCACGAGGAATACAGGACCCTTCTGCAGGACATAGGCCGCGCCGCGTGCGAGACGGGCTACGGAGCCGCCGATCGACGGAAGCGCAAATTGTCGCGGGTCAACTGGTCGATCCGCGTGCGACCCATCAGGCGCATGTCGCGGATCAGCTCGTCCTGCATGAGCCCCAGCGCGCGTTCCACCCCCGGCTGACCCGCAGCCGCCAACGGGAAAAGGTAATAGCGTCCAAGACCCACCGCCTTGGCACCGAGCGACAACGCCTTCAGCACGTGGCTGCCGCGGGTGACACCCGAATCCAGCATCACGTCCAGCCGGTCACCGGCGGCCTGAACGATCTCGTCCAGCTGATCGAAGGGCGAGCGCGACCCGTCGAGCTGCCGCCCCCCGTGGTTCGAGATCACGATGCCGGCGCAGCCGATATCGGCGGCGCGCACGGCATCCTCGGCGGCCATGACGCCCTTGAGGCAGAACGGACCGCCCCAGAGATCCACCATCTCGGCCACGTCGTCCCAGTTCATCGCCGGATCCAGCATCTCGGTGAAATACTGCCCGATCGAGGCGGTGCCGCTGCCCATCTTCACGTGCTCGTCCAACTGGGGCAGGGCGAATTTCTCGTGGCGGACGTAGTTGATCCCCCAGGCTGGCTTCATCACGAACTGGCTGAGACCCTTGGCGTTCAGGCGGAAGGGGATGGAGAAGCCGGTGCGCTTGTCACGCTCGCGGTTGCCCCCCGTTATGCTGTCGACGGTCAGCATCATGACCTCGACCCCGGCCTCCTTGGCGCGCTGCATCATGGCGCGGTTCAGGCCGCGATCCTTGTGGAAGTAGAACTGGTAAACCTGCGGATTCGAATGCTTTCTCCGCAATTCTTCCAGGCTCACGGTGCCCAGGGAACTGACCCCGAACATGGTGCCGAACTTCGCTGCCGCGGCGCCGGTGGCGCGTTCGCCGTCGTGGTGGAACAGGCGTTGCAGGGCCGTGGGCGAGCAATAGACGGGCAGGTCGAGCTTCTGTCCCATGACCGTCACCGACAGGTCCACGTCCTTGACGCCGCGCAGGACGTTGGGGATCAGGTCGACCTCGCCGAAGCTGGCGGCGTTGCGGACGTAGGTCGTCTCGTCATCGGCGGCGCCGTCGATATAGTCGAAGATGGGCGAGGGCAGACGCTTTTGCGCGAGGCGGCGGAAGTCCTTGAAGTTGTGGCAGTCTTTCAGTCTCATCGCGCGCTCCCGATCAGGTCGTTCCAGGCGGCCGCGTAGGCCCTCAGCGCCTCGGGGTCCGAGGGGGTGACGGCGCGGCCGGCCTGTTCCTGATACTGTTCCACCAGCAAAAGCGCACCCCCGGAGGAGGTCCCGGTGGCGGACTCGGACGCCTCGACCGTGCCGCGCAGGGCCGCCAGCATCTGGAGGTAGTCGGTGTTGCGGGCGAAGGGGCCTTCGACGATGACGGGACCTTCGGCGCCGATCAGCGACAGGCAGGTGTCGGTCATCAGCGCGAGGTAGCGCGAGATGGCGAGCATGCGCTCGGACTCGTCCTTCGGCTTGCGGGTGAAGCCGCCGGTGCGGCCCGGGAAGGGGCCGGTGCCGGGTTCGACCGCGGGAAGGCAGAACAGCGTCCCGCCGGCGTCGGGCATCTGTCCCGCGCCCGTCCCGCCGGCGTCCCGCACCTGTCCCGCATCCGTCCCGACATCGACTTGCATCCGTCCCGCCGGCGTCCCGCCCGCGTCGGGCACCGGGTCGGGTGGGGGGCGGCGCAGGATCTCGTACTCGCGCCCGCCCATGAAGCGGGCCGAGGGGACCGCGCCGCCATGGGCGTTGACGTTGACCAGCGTGTCGCGCGCGGGGTCGAGCGTGACCGGGGCGCCGCCGACCGCCATCGCGATCACCCATGTCCCGGTCGAGACGACCGAGAACGGCGCGTCGCGGCCCGCGAGGTGGGGGTAGAGCGAGGCGTTGCTGTCGTGGATGCCGCAGACGACCGGAGTATCCGGCGAGAGGCCGGTGCGGGCCGCGATCCCGGGCGCGACGGGGCCGAGCACGTCCGAGGAATGGTGCGCAGGCGCAAGGCGGTCGGTCAGGCGCAGGTGATCGACGAGGGACGAGGGGGTTCCCGTCCACGGGTTCCACAGGTCGGTATGGCAGCCGAGCGAGGTCACGTCGGTCGCGAACCGGCCCGTCAGGCGGAAGCCCCAATATTGCGGGTAGGTGACGACATGGGCCACGCGGGCGTCGAGGTCGGGGTCCTGCAACTGCCAGAACAGTTGCGCGCCGAGGTTCAGGCCCATGGGCAGGCGGGCCGAGCCGGTCTCGGCGAAGGGGGGGCGAATCGCGTCATAGGCCGCGGCCACCTCGTCCGGGCCGGTATGTTCGTAATCGAGCATCGGGGCGGCCAGCGCGCCGTCCTTGTCCAGCAGCACCGCCGCCGCCCCGTGGGTGGTGACGGAAATCGCGTCGATGCCGTGTTCGGCCTGCATCCGCGTCAGGGCGTCCAGCAGAAACTTCCAATGCCCGTCGAGGTCGAAATGCGGCCAGGGCGGGCCGGGCAGGACGGTGTTGGGCCGCGTCTCGACCGCGATTTCGCGCAGGGTGGCGGCGTCGACCAGCGCCAGCTTGGCGTTGGTCTTGCCGATGTCGATGACGGCAATTCGGGTCGGACTCATTGCAGGTGGAACACCGTTTCCAGGTCGCGCTGGTAGGGAGAGGCGTCGGGGTTAGTGACCATGAGGTCGGCCATGTGGTCCCACCAGCGCTTCATCACCGGGTGGTCGGGCAGGTCGGCCATCGCGTGATCGTCGGGGCGCCAGAGGACGGCGAAGAGGGTCGACGTCTCGCGGTCGAGATGGATCGAGTAGTCGCTGACGCCAGCCTTGTGGAGCAGGTCCGCGAGGTCGGGCCAGATCTCGTCATGGCGGCGCTGGTATTCAGCCTCTCGCCCCGGGATCAGTTTCATGAGGAAGGCGTGTTTCTGGCTCATGCGGCTTTTCCGGTTCGGATGAGGCGGATGAGGCGCGGGATGGCGATGACGCCGATCAAGAGCGCGCCGATGAAGATGGACATGACGATGCCCGGCACGTTCAGGAGGCCTAGGCCGAAGGTCACGAGGCCCATGATGAGAGCGGCGATCACGACGCCCAGGATCGAGCCCGCGCCGCCAAGGATCGACACGCCGCCGAGGACGACCATGGTGACGACCTCAAGCTCCCACGCGAAGGCGATGGAGGGGCGGGTGGAGCCGAGCCGGGCGGTCAGGCAGATCGCGGCGATGCCGGACATGAGGCCGGTCAGCAGGAACAGGATCATCTTCACCCGCGCGACCCGGATGCCCGAGAAGGTCGCGGCGGTGGGGTTGTTACCGATGGCATAGACCTGGCGGCCGAAATTGGTGAAGTGCAGCAGCCCCGCGTAGAACGCCGCGAAGATCAGGAACAGCACCAGTTCGAACGAGATCACCCAGAAGACGTAGCCGCGCCCGAAGAACGCGAAGTCGCTGGGGTAGCCGTTGAACGCCTGATCGCCCAGGACGATGTAGCTGATCCCGCGAAAGAGGCTCATCGTGCCGATGGTCACGACGATGGAGGGCAGGCCGAGCCGCGTCACCAGCACCCCGTTGAACGCGCCGCAGACGAGGCCCACGGTCAGGCCGATCACGATCAGGCCCGGCGCGCCGATCCCGAATTGCAGCGCCCAGCCCATGACGGTCGAGGCCAGCGCGATGATCCCGGCGACGCTGAGGTCGATTTCCCCGCTGATAATCAGCAGCGCCATGGCGAAAGCGATGAAGGCTTTCTCGGTGAAGTTGAAGGTCGCGTCGGAAAGGTTCCAGGGATTGAGGAAGTAGGGGCTGGCCTGCGTGTTCGCGAGGAAGATCAGGATCGCGATGCCGGCGAGCAGAAGCTCCCAACTGCGCAGGATGCGGGTGGGGCGGCCGTGCAGGCGGTCGGGGACGTGGCGGGGCTGGGTGCCTTGCGCGATGCTCATCTTGCGACCTCCTTGAGGATGACGCGGCCGGGTTCGCGGCGGCGGTTGAAGGCTACGGCGATGATGATCGCGGCACCCGAGATCGCCATCTGCCAGAAGGGCGAGACGCCGGCGACGGGCAGGGCGTTCTTGATCGTCCCGAGGAACAGCGCGCCAAGAACGGCGCCCGTCACGGTGCCGAGGCCCCCCGCGATCGAGATGCCGCCGATGACGCAGGCGGCGACGATATCAAGCTCGAACCCCCCGGCGACGTCGGTGTAGGCGACCGCATAGCGCGAGACCCAGAGGTATCCGCAGAGGCCCGCGAGGCCGCCCGCGATGGTGAAGGCCATGAAGCGGGTCTTGCCCACGTCGATCCCCGTATAAACCGAGGCCGAGGGATTGCCGCCGACGGCATAGAAGGCGCGACCCAGCGCGGTGCGGTTCACGAGGATCGCGAAGCCGGCGATGGTGGCGACGCAGATCCAGGCCATGACCGGCAGGCCGAGGAATTCGGCGCGGGGGAAGGCCTTGTAGCCGGCGCTCATCTCGTGGCTATTCACCCATTCGCCGCCCGAGACGATGAAGATGATCCCGCGATAGATCGTCAGCGTGCCGAGTGTCACCACGATGGGCGGGATGTCGAGCTTCCAGACGAGGATGCCGTTGAAGGCGCCCATGAGGATGCCCAGAGCGACCGCGATGGCGATGAGGCCGACCACGGGGATGCCCGGCATCGCAGCGTTCAGCATCGCGGTGACCATGCCCGTCAGCGCCAGGTTCGAGGCTTGGGACAGGTCGATGCAGCGGGTCAGGATCACCAGCGTCTGGCCGAGCGCGAGGATGATGAGGATCGAGGTGTCGTTGAAGACCTTCGCGAGGTTGCCGGGGGACGCGAAGCCGCTGAAGCGGGTTTCCACCAGCAGGATCAGGGCGATGAGCGCGGCCAGAAGGATGGCCTCGCGCGATTTGATGAACTGGGTCACGCGGCGGAGTCCTCATAGCCCGCGGCGGCGCGGACGAGTTGTTCGGGGGTCAGGCCCTCGCCGTCATATTCGGCGGCGATGCGGCCGTCGCGCATGACGATGACGCGGTCGGACATGCCGAGGATCTCGGGGATTTCCGAGCTGACCATGATGACCGACAGGCCCTCGGCGGCGAGTTCGGCCATGAATTCGTGGACGGCGGCCTTGGATCCGACGTCGATGCCCTTGGTCGGCTCGTCGAGGATGATGACCTTGGGCTTCGTCGCCAGCCACTTGGCGATGACGACCTTCTGCTGGTTGCCGCCCGACAGGTTGCCGACATTCTGGTCCAGCGCGGCGGCGCGCAGGTCGAGGCGCTGGGTGTATTTGCGAGCCAGCGCGAACTCCTCGGCCATCTTCACGAACCCCTTGTTCGAGGTCTGCGACAGCGAGGGCAGGGTGACGTTCTGGAAGATTGGCATGGCGGTGATCGCGCCCTGCTTGCCGCGATCCTCGGGGACGTAGACGATGCCCTTGGCAATGGCCTCGGCGGGCGAGCGGATCACGGCGACCTTGCCGTCGAGTTTCACCGCGCCTTTTGACGGCTTCGTCACGCCGAACAGGGCCTGCATGAATTCGGAGCGGCCCGCGCCGACAAGGCCGTAGAAGCCCAGGATCTCGCCCCGGCGGAGGCCGAAATTGATGTCGGCGAACTCGGTCGGGTGGGAATAGCCCGAGACGCGCAGGATTTCCTCACCCGGGGTGCTTTGGCGCTGGGGGAAGATCGCGTCCATCGAGCGGCCGACCATCTTTTCGACAAGCTGGTCCTCGGTCACGTCGTCGATCATGCCGGCATGGACCATCTCGCCGTCGCGGAAGACGGTGTAGCGGTCGGCGATGCGGAAGATCTCGTCGAACTTGTGAGAGATGAAGAGGATCGCCTTGCCGTCGGCCTTGAGGCGGTCGACGAGGTCGTAGAGCTCTTCGATCTCGGCCTGCGACAGCGAGGCGGTGGGTTCGTCCATGACCACGACGCGGGCCTCGACGGACAGGGCGCGGGCGATGGCGACGAGGTGCTTCGAGGCGATGCCAAGCTCGCGCAGCGGGGTCATCGGGTCGAGTTTCGCGCCGATGCGGGTCAGGATCTCGCGCGCGTCGCTGCGCATCCGGCCCCAGTCCATCAGGCCGAAGCGGGTGCGGGGGGCGTGGCCCAGGAAGATGTTCTCGGCCACCGTCAGCTCGTCGAAGAGGACGGTTTCCTGGTGGATGGCGGTGACGCCTGCATCTTGCGCCGCGGTGGCGGTGGGAAAGCGCGTCTCGGTCCCGTCGACCTCGATCCGGCCCTCGTCGGGCTGGTGGATGCCGGTCAGGATCTTCACGAGCGTCGATTTGCCCGCGCCGTTTTCGCCTACCAGCGCGGTGACCTGCCCGGGATAGAGCGCAAGCTCGACCTCCGACAGCGCGGTGACGCCGGGGAATGTCTTGGTGATGCCGCTGAGCCGGAGGACCGGGTCGGCGGTGGTTCTGTCGTCTCTCATAGCGGCTCCCCTCCTGCTGTGGATGGGTCCGGCCAGCACGGCCGGACCCGGTTGCGGAGGATCAGAAGACGCTCTTGAACTCGTCGATGTTCGAGGCGTCGTAGGTGAAGGGCTCGCTCATCGCGGCCTGGTTGTCCTCGTCCAGCGTGGCGGTGCCCATGCGGCCCATGCCGATCTCGGCGCCCGGTTCGGCCGTGGCCCGGTCGGTGGCGAGGTTGTAGGCCAGCATCGCGGTGGCATAGCCCAGATCGACCGGGTTCCAGATCGCGAAAGATTCGGAGGCGCCGGATTCGATGGCGCCGGCCATTTCAGAGGGCAGGCCGAGGCCGGTGACGTTCACTTCGCCCACCTTGCCGGCATCCTGCACGGCCTGCGCGGCGGCGACGATGCCCACGGAGGTCGGCGCGATGATGGCGTCAAGCTCGGGGTAGGTCTGCAGCAAGCCCTGCGTTTCGCGGTAGGACTTGTCGGCGAGGTCGTCGCCATAGACCGTCGCGACCAGTTCGATGTCGGGATACTGGTCCATCACCTTCTTCATCTCTTCGATCCAGGTGTTCTGGTTCGTCGAGGTCGAGGTGGCCGACAGGACCGCGACCTGACCGCCTTCGGGGAGCTGGTCGGCGGCGAGCTTGATGATCGTCTGACCGATCAATTCGTCCGACGACGGCGCGAGGTGCATCTCGCGGCCCTCGGGGGCGACGCCGCTGTCCCACGAGATCACGGTGATGCCGCGCTGCATGGCCTTTTGCAGGGCCGGGACCACGGCGTCGGGGTCGTTGGCCGAGATCGCGATGGCGTCGACCTGCTGGGCGATGAGGGAGTTGATGACCTCGATCTGGCCCTCGGCGGTGGTGGAGGTGGGGCCGGTATAGATGATCTCGGTATTGCCGAGTTCCTCGGCCGCTTCCTCGGCACCGCGGGCGGCGGCCTCGAAGAACCCGTTGCCGAGCGACTTGGCGACGAGGGCGATGCGCACGTTGTCCTGTGCCATGGCCGTGCTGCCCATGAGGGCTGCGGTCAGCCCCGTGGCGATGGCGATACGTCTGGTGATGCTCATGTGGTTTCCTCCCAGGTTGAGCGTTATCCCGTGCGCGCTTCGTTGGCGCGGTTCGGGGTGGTTACGATCAGCGCGACGCCGGCGGCCTCGATCATCCGGGCCTCGGCGTCGGTGATGCCGTCGTCGGTGACGATGGTGGTGATCCGGTCGAGCGGGCACAGGACCAGCGCCGAGCGGTTGCGGAACTTGGTCGAATCCACCATCAGCACGACCTCGTCCGCCTGGCCGATCAGCTTGGTCTCGGCCTGGATGATGAGGGGGTCCTGCTCCATCACGCCCAGCTTCGAGACGCCCTGCGCCCCGAGGAACACGCGTTTCGCGGCGAAGTTGCGGGTCACGTCGTTCTCGAATGGCGACAGGACGATGTTGTGCTCGCGGTAGATCGTGCCGCCCGCGATCATCACCGTGTTCTTCGATTGCTTCAGCAGGTGTTCGGCGATCGGAAAGCTGTTGGTGAAGACGAGGCAGCGGCGGTTGGCCAGCGGGTGGACCATCTGGAACGTGGTCGTGCCGCCGTTGATGATGATGGCGTCGCCGTCCGCGCACATTTCCACGGCAGCCTGTGCGATGGCGCGCTTGGCGGCGACGTGGCGGGTGGCGTTCATCTCGAACGGGCGGCCCGAGAGGCCGACGAATTGCGGCGGGGCGAGGCTTTCGACGCCGCCGCGCACCCGGCGGACCTTCTTTTGCATGTGGAGCGTGGCGATGTCGCGGCGCACCGTGGCCTCGGAGGCTTCGGTCAACTCGCAGATCTCCGCGACCGTCACCACGGGCCGGGCCTGAACGGCTGACAGGATCACGCGGTGGCGTTCGCTTTCGATCATCGGTTCCTCCCCTGGGGCCGAGACTTGCGGGGAAGGCGCCGCATGTCAATCAAAAACGATCACTGAAGCGCAGTTCTGCGGCGCAGCATGACTGAACATGATCGAAAAGGATTGACTTGCGCCGCCGGGAGACCGAGTGTCCCGCGCAAACGGACAGCCGCATGGGAGGGCACAGCATGGCCAAGGACATCGCGACCGGGCGCATCGAAAATCAGTGGGATGCCGCGAAAGCCGCGTCGATGAGCGAGCCTGAAAAGCTGCTCTACCGCTCGAACCTGCTGGGGTCGGACAAGCGGGTGACGAACTATGGCGGGGGCAATACCTCGGCCAAGGTGATGCAGGCCGATCCGCTGACCGGCGACGAGGTCGAAGTTCTGTGGGTCAAGGGCTCGGGCGGGGACATCGGGTCGATCGACATGGCCGGGTTCGCGACGCTCTACATGGACAAGCTGCGCGCGCTGAAGGGCAAGTATCGCGGGGTGGAGTTCGAGGACGAGATGGTCGGCTACCTGCCGCACTCGACCTTCAACCTGAACCCGCGCGCCGCCTCGATCGACACGCCGCTGCATGCCTATGTGCCGAAGAAGCATGTCGATCACGTGCACCCCGACGCGGTGATCGCGATTGCGGCTTCGGAGAATTCGAAGGAGCTGACGCAGGAGATCTATGGCGACGCGATCGGCTGGCTGCCCTGGAAGAAGCCGGGCTACGAGCTGGGCCTGTGGCTGGAAGATTTCTGCGTCAAGAACCCCGATGCCAAGGGCGTCGTGCTGGAAAGCCACGGGTTGTTCACCTGGGACGATGACGCGGAAGAGTGCTACAAGCTGACGCTCGACACCATCAACCGGGCGATCGAGTGGTTTGGCGAGAAGACAGAGGATGTGCCGGCGTTCGGCGGTGAGGTCCACAAGGCGCTGCCCGCGGATGAGCGTCGCCGCGTCGCCGCCGCCCTGATGCCGGCGATCCGTGGCATGATCTCGGAAGGCAGCCACAAGGTCGGGCATTTCGACGATCAGGACGCGGTGCTGCAATTCGTTGGGGCCCGCGACATGGAGCGTCTGGCGATGCTCGGGACGTCGTGCCCCGATCACTTCCTGCGCACCAAGATCCGCCCGCTGGTCGTCGATTTCGATCCGGCGAATCCTGACATCGAGGGCACGCTGGCCAAGCTGAAGGGCATGGTCGAGGACTACCGCGCCGATTACGCGGCCTATTACGAGCGCTGCAAGTACGACAACAGCCCCGACATCCGTGACCCCAACGCGGTGGTCTACCTGGTGCCGGGCGTCGGCATGATCACCTTCGCCAAGGACAAGGCGACGGCGCGGATCTCGGGCGAGTTCTACGTCAACGCGATCAACGTGATGCGCAACTCGGATGCCGTCAGCACCTATCAGGGCCTGCCCGAGCAGGAGGCGTTCGACATCGAATACTGGCTTCTGGAAGAGGCCAAATTGCAACGGATGCCCAAGCCGAAATCGTTGGCGGGGCGGATCGCCATCGTCACCGGCGGCGCGGGCGGCATCGGTGCCGCGACGGCCGAGAAGTACCTGTCAGAAGGCGCCTGCGTGGTGCTGGCGGACATCGACGCCGAGGCGCTGGCCGCGACGCAGGAGAACCTTGCGGGCCGCTATTCCAAGGACGTGGTCCGCACGGTCGAGATGAACGTGACCAGCGAGGACGCGGTGGCGGCGGCCTATGCCGACATGGCGGTCGAGTTCGGCGGCGTCGACATCGTGGTGTCGAATGCCGGGATCGCGTCGTCCGCGAAGGTCGAGGACACGACGCTGGAGCTGTGGAACAAGAACATGTCGATCCTGTCGACGGGGTATTTCCTGGTCAGCCGCGAAGCGTTCAAGATGCTGAAGACCCAAGGGATCGGCGGGTCGATGATCTTCGTCGCCTCGAAGAACGGCCTTGCGGCCAGCCCCGGCGCGTCGGCCTATTGCACGGCGAAGGCGAGCGAGATCCACCTGGCGCGCTGCCTGGCACTTGAAGGCGCGCCCGAGGGGATCCGCGTGAACACGGTGAACCCCGACGCGGTGCTGCGCGGGTCGAAGATCTGGTCGGGCGAGTGGCTGGACCAGCGGGCCAGCACCTACGGCACCGACAAGGGCGGGCTGGAAGAGATGTACCGCGAGCGGTCGCTGCTGAAGCGCAGCGTCTTCCCCGAGGACATCGCCGCCGCCTGCTACTTCTTCGCCAGCGACGAAAGCGCGAAATCGACGGGCAACATCGTCAACGTCGATGCGGGCAACGTGCAATCGTTCACGCGGTAATTTCGGTGCGCGGGCAACCCCCGCGCATCCGAACGGGAGGATAACATGATCGACAAAGACACCATCGCCGCCCGGAACGAGGCGGCCGAGGCGCATCTGCGCGCCGATTACGACGCGCTGGCCGAACAGCTCGACCGGCGCGGGATCGACATCGCCGCCGTGAAGGACAAGGTCGCGGGCTACGGCATCGCAGTGCCGTCCTGGGGCGTCGGCACCGGGGGCACGCGGTTCGCGCGGTTTCCGGGGCAGGGGGAGCCCGCCTCGATCTTCGACAAGCTCGACGATTGCGGCGTGATCCATCAACTGACGGGCGCGACCCCGCGCGTGTCGCTGCATATCCCGTGGGACGATGCGGACCCCGCCGACCTGAACGCCAAGGCCGAAGAGCTGGGGCTGGGGTTCGACGCGATGAACTCGAACACCTTTTCGGACGCTGCGGATCAGGCGCACAGCTACAAGTTCGGGTCCTTGTCGCACACCAGACAAGAGGTGCGCGATCAGGCGGTCGAGCATAACCTTTACTGCATGGAGCTGGGCCAGAAGATTGGCTCCAAGGCGCTGACGATCTGGGTCGGCGACGGGTCGAACTTCCCCGGTCAGGTCAACATGACCCGGCAATTCGAGCGGTATCTGGACTCGGCCCGCGCGATCTATGGCAAGCTGCCCGAGGACTGGCGCCTGTTCACCGAGCACAAGATCTTCGAACCCGCCTTCTATTCGACGGTCGTGCAGGACTGGGGCACCAACTACCTGATCGCGAAGGAGCTGGGCGAGCGGGCCTTCTGCCTCGTGGATCTCGGCCACCACGCGCCCTCGGTGAATATCGAGATGATCGTGGCGCGGCTGATCCAGTTCGGCAAGCTGGGCGGGTTCCACTTCAACGACAGCAAGTATGGCGACGACGACCTCGATACCGGGTCCGTCGATCCCTACCGCCTATTCCTGGTGTTCAACGAGCTGGTGAACGCCGCCGACACACCCGGCTTCGATCCCGCGCACATGCTGGACCAGAGCCACAACGTCACCGATCCGATCGAGAGCCTGATGAACTCGGCGATGGAGGTGCAGCGTGCCTATGCGCAGGCGCTGATCGTGGATCGCGCGGCGCTGGGCGGGTATCAGGACGAGAACGACGCGCTGATGGCGTCCGAAACGCTGAAGCGCGCCTTCCGCACCGACGTCACGCCGATCCTGCAGATGGCGAGGGCAGAGAAGGGCTGCGCGATCGATCCGTTCGCGACCTACCGCACGTCCGGCTACCGCGCGCAGGTGGCCGAGGCGCGGCCGGCCTCGACCTCGGGTGGCGGCGGTATCGTCTGAACCGGGACGCTTCGGCGCCCCGCCGGGGACGGCGGGCCGATGGTCGCGATTGTTTGATCGCGATCAAGGTGGGGTCCGCCGTTCGCATGCATGCTCCGCGCGGAGGGCGTTTGGCCCTGAGGGAGAGCAAGCCATGACTTACACCATCATCTTTTCCACCGTCGAAGGGCACACCGGCAAGATCTGCCGGTTCGTCAGGACGCTGCTGGAGCAGGCGGGCCACGAGGTGCGGGTGTTCGACACCGACCAGGCCGAGCCGATCGCGCTCGACGGCAGCGCCGGCGTCATCCTGCTTGCCCCCGTGCACGAGCGCCGCCACCCCGACCTGTTCGAGGCGACCGTCACGGCCCTTGCCGACCAGCTTGCCAAGGTCCCGACGCTGATGCTTTCCGTCAGCCTCAGCGCGGCCTTCGACGAGGGGCTCGAGGAGGCGCAGGATTATCTTGACGAGATGAAGTTGCGCACCGGCGTGACTCCGACCCAAGAGGCGCTGGTGGCCGGCGCCGTCAAGGCTGATCGTTACGACTATTTCGCGTCGCAGGTGGTCAAGA
>NZ_JBELKF010000075.1:0-16066 GCF_042089775.1 Palleronia sp. | reverse complement strand
TTCATCGACATCACTTCGATCCGCCTCTGGCTCCGCCATTTGTCAGGATGACCTAGTGGCGCAATCGCCAGATGCGGACATAGCCATTGGGTTGGTAAAAGAAGCTGACCGCACTGCTGTGGCGCTGCCGGACGACATCCGCGAGAAAGGCTCAGGTACAGCAACAGCGGGCACCGACGCCTGCTGATAACGAAGCCATTTCATCGTTTCTCTTGCCCCACTTGGCCGCCCCGGCTCTTACGCAGAAAGCCGAGACAACTCGCGCATTTTCTTTCGTTTCCGCGGAGGGAACGTGGCTGTCGCGCCCATTGGGAGCCTGGCTCCGCCGCTACCCGAGTCCGTCCATCTACGTGGCGAGCCGGAAGTAGTCCGCTTCGAAATTATCTTCCATGCCGGACCCGTTACAGAATCCCATGGTCGTGTTGGACGTCCCGTCGATGGTCTCTCCTGAGACAACTGAGGCTCCCTCCACCCCGTCTGCATTCGCGCTGAATTGGACAGCACGCTCCGCAAGAATTTGCCCGCCATACAAGCGCAGACCAGACGCGAAACTCACGCCGCCACGCGTGATGAGTTGCGCGCCCCCACCTTCCGAACACGAGTCGTCGCGTCCGATCTGGAAGGATGAGGGCGCGTTAAATGACTTCAGGCTCGTTGAGGCATTTGCAATCACCACATCTTCAAGAATCGTCCCTTGACCGAAGCTGACCTCGCAGTCGGCTATGATCACAACTCGCGCAATGGGGGCGGCGCCAGAGATCCTGGTGTTCTGATTGCATCCAAGGAAGTATATGCGACCTTCCGGAAAATCAACTTCAGAGAAGTTCCCTCCAGATAGGTGAAGCGGCGAGGGATTCGTGATGTAGTCCGGCAGGACGTTTTCGTCGCCCGTCGAGAGGGCGTGTATGAGAGGTTCGATATCGGAAATGATGCGCATCCGATAGGCCGCCGAATGCAGCGCCTCTTCCAGGCCGGCGTTCTTGTCAAACCCGGACTTCGGAAGGTCGATGTCGTTCTCGTCCGGCATTGATACTACGGTGCCTGGCTCGTAGGTATTGTTTTGGTTGACTGAAACATAAGTGTTCGAATGGATGCAGAATCCCTTCGAGAGCGAGTTGTTGCTCTGGATGTCGACAACTTCCTCGGCGACAAACCCCTCACGGAAACAGGCCGGCCGATACGCCACGAAAACGGCTTGGGTCACGACGTCGAAGTCGTAAATCCCAGCCCATCTCAAGAGGTAGGTCGAGACACTATTGGACCTGCTCCGTGATCGGCTTGTTGTAACGAGAACGGCGGATCGTGAAGTTTCGTCGATCGAAAAGACTTGATCGTCGTAGTCCCAGTAGCCAAAGGAGATATCCTCGGTGGTAAGCACATCTCCGAACTTTCCACTCGGCATCCCGGCCTGGGCAAGTTCTATTGCCTTCGCTTTGGATTGATCCGCGTCATATGTCTCGCGGTGGTATAGCGCCCCGTGGGCAGCCACATCGGCAGCCACCTGCAGCTGGGTCCTGGCCGCTATCACGCTGGTAAAGTCGAGCGCCAATCCGCCAATCATTCCCAGGGCAACAAAGAAGAGGAGCGACATGAATGTCACCGACCCCTCTTGTGAGGCAATGAAACCAAGGAATCTCCTGCGAAGGGTCATGGTTGCTTCAGTACTCCACCAAATGTTCGGACGTCACGTTGAGAGAGAAATCCACCAACTGCGTGATAAGACCCAGAGATGTCAGGTCGGCGGCGGGAAAGCTTACCGAGCTCGTGATAGAGCCGTTGCTGACCGTGGAAGTCGCGACTGCATTGGAAGAAAAGTTTGACAGAGCAGCCTCAATACTGCTCTCTGTTTCTCCTTCGGTAGTATATCGGCCCACTGAAAAGCTCCGGTTTGCGTCCTGAACGGCCCGAAGAGCATTGGCCTGACCGAAGAAGATGAGCGAGGCATCCGCAATCAGCGCGAGAAGCAAAAGAAATATCGGGAAAATTATCACGAACTCTACTGTTGCGGTTCCTTCTTCATTCTTGCCCAGCGCCTCTAGGCGACCGGACAGATCATTGTTGGTGCGATTCATCCCAGCAGGCCTATCTGAAGACGCCATGTCGTTGAGATGCAATCTACCGTCTTGCCCGGGCGACAGTAGGGGGGGATTGCGCGCGATTTGACTCAGAACCTCGCGATCAGTCCTGCTGACCGACCGCTCCTGACAAGGTGTTCGGTCCTGGCCTTCCAGCCTGCGCTGCTCTTTTGGGGTGCACTGAGTACGCACGCCGAGGCTGCCGTGGCCGCCGAGCCCGCGACGTTGACTTTCGCGCCTCTTGCGGCAGCTCGTGCGGCGCAGCGAGGCTCAGCCGCCTGCGCGGCGTTCCGAAGCGTAGCCGCGCACCATAGCGATCTGGGAGAGCGCCATCAGGGCGCTCTGTGACAAGCCGCGCATGCCGAGGCGGCGAAGCGGGTGCAACACCAAGCCCATGTAGAACTGCAGCGGTTCCCGTTTCGGCCGGTCGCTATGGCGCGAGTCCAGCCGGCGATGCAGATGCCGCGCGCCGCGGCCGTAGTTGGCGTGCTGGCGCCAATAGCGCGGCATCGTCAACGCATGGAAGTGATCGACGACAGCGTCCGGTGCATAGGTCAAACTGCCGCCCGCTTCGCCCCAGCGCAGGCCAAAATCACGATCCTCGGCCGCTGCCAGCGGGAAAGTTTCGTCGAAGCCGCCGATTTCAGCGAAAGACGCCGCATTGCAGCCCATGTTGTTGGACGTGAAGAACGGCATCCCGTCCGACGAGGCGCCGAAGTATTCATAGAGGTAGTCGCACAGCATCTGGCTCGACTCGGCGTATGGATTGTCCCGCAGGCCGTTGACGACGCGCCCACCCACCAATCGCTCGGGCCGGTTCTCCTGCGCGGCAAGAAGACTGGCGAGCCATAGCGGCTGCGGCCGGCAATCGTCGTCGGTGAAGGCGAGGAATCTGCCGTGCGCCGCCGCCGCGCCAGCGTTGCGGGCCGCAGCGGGACCTGCGTTCGTCTGCCGCAGGCACCGCACAAGCGGCCCGAATTCGGCACAGACCGGCGCAAGCGGCGTGGCGCTGCCGTCGTCGACGACGACGACCTCGTACTGCCCCGCTTCGCGCTGCGCCATCAGTGCCTGCAGGCAACCCTGCAGCCTTTCGGGGCGGTTGTAGCTCGGAACAACGACCGTGATGTCTGTCATGTGCGAGCGCTCCTTGGGAGAAAGCACGAACCTGCGACGCAGCATCGTGCAATAGTGGGCGACTTGCCAGTGCGGCGTTTTCGGGCCGGGACACGCCCGATGGGCTCATATATGGTCTGGGCATGTCGGTGCGGCGTGCTCTTGTCACCATGGTTTTTTCTCGAGGGATCAGTCTGGCGCTGATGCTCGTCGGCCTTGCCGTTCTGGGCCGGCTGCTTCCCCCGCAGGTCTTCGGCGAGTTCGCCGTCGCCGTTGCAATCTATGGCGTGGCCGTGACGATGACAGAGTTCGGCCTGCGTCAGTATCTGGTCAGTGCAAGGGACGTGGATCGTGAGACGCTTGAATCGGCCACTGGGCTCTCTCTTGCGATTGCTCTTGGCGTTGCAGCGATCCTGCTTCTGATCGGAGCCTTGGGAATGTCCGGCATACTGCCTTTGCCCGGACAGGCGGCGGGGGCGCTGGTGCCGTTGGCGCTCGCGATGCCCATCGGCCCGGTGCTCCTGAGCACAGAGGCCATGCTTCAGCGCGACCTCGACTTTCGGCTGATCGCATGGTCGGAAGTGGTGCGGACCGGCGTCGAAGTCGGAACCGGCATTGCGCTTGCGCTGGCGGGTTACGGTGCGTTTGCCTTGGCCAGTGGTACGCTCATCTCGCGCGTGGCCTTGGCGGGTGTGGTCCTGGGGCTTGCCGAGGGGCGGGGCCGAATGGTGCGGCCGCGCTGGAATGGCTGGAGACGGTTCTTCAGTTTCAGCGGCCCGATGGTGACGATCCAGACGCTGCCAGGAATGGTGCACCTGGTCTTGATCTCGGCGCTGACCGGGATCGCGGGCGCGGGCTTCGTCGGCCTCCTTGACCGGGCGCGCACGATCCAGAAGATTCTCGACCGCACTTTGTTCGAGGCGATCAACCCGGTGATCCTGCCCGCGATGAGTGCTTCCCTCGCCGTCGGGATGGAGCCGCTGCGGCTCTATCGCACCCAGAACGACTATCTGATCGCGATCTGCTGGCCCGCCTTTGCGGCAATCGCTGTGCTGGCCGATCCGCTGGTGATGCTGTTGCTTGGCGCGCAATGGAGCGAGATCGTCCCCGCCGTCCAGGCGTTGGCGCTGACGGGGCTCGCCTTGCCCTACACCAAGATGACGCTGAAGCTTTACGCTGCGCTGGGAATGGTCTCGCAGTACCTGTGGGTGCAGATCCTGCATCAAGCCGTCACCCTCGCGCTGGTCATCCCGGCCGGCTTCTTTTCGCTGACTGCGGTCTGCCTCGCGTTTTCGCTGGGCACGATTTGCAAAGCGATATGCGTCACACTTGTGCTGCGCCGCCGATTCGGCCGGTTGGGGCGCGACATGTCAATCTCGGCTCTGCTCGGTGCGGCGCTCACGTTGCCGGCGGTCGTTGCCGCGGCGGGGGCGCTGGCGCTACAACTGCCACCGCTTGCGACGCTTATGGTCGCCGCGCCACTGGGGCTACTGGGTTGGCTTGGCGTGATCATCGTCAGCCGCCATCCGATCGCGGGAGAACTGCTGGGGGCGATCCGTGCCGTGCGTTCAGCCTCTCGCCTGCGCCCCGGCCGAGCGGCTAAGGTGTGCTATCTGCGGCAGAACAGGAAGCTCTGCCCGGCGCGTCCGATCTCGTCGAAGCCTTGGGCGCGAATGCGCCGCTTCAGCGAAGCGATGCTACGCAGATCCAACAGATCCAGGTGAATTTCGACCAGCACGAGCCGTAGGCCAGCTAGATCGGCATGAGAGAAGAATTCGGACTCACCGCCCTGGATGTCGCACACAAGCACACTGGGGCGGTGCGCTGCCACCTCGTCCGACCAAGCCAGCACCGGAACCTCGACAGGTCGCGTACCCTCGCCGCCGACATGCGCGGACGAGCGCGAGAACCGTTCGGCCACGTGGAAGGTGCGGTGGCCGGCGGTCTCGCCGATCATGGCCATCTTCAGAGTAGGCGTAACCCCGTTCAGCGCGTAGTTGTCGCGAATCAGGCTTTCCATGCCAGGACTCGGTTCGAAAGATAGCACGGCGTCTCCGCCCAGACGGCGGGCGCAGTCGACCGCCACCATGCCGATCCCGCCGCCCATTTCGAGCACACGGTCGTCGTCCTGCAGCGCATCCTTCAGCAGGGCGCGTTCGTGGCTGGTGTGACGCCCGCTGGCGAGCTTGCGGATGTTGTGCTCGGACATGCGCGGGTCGATCCGCATCCGAATTCCATCGATTTCGACCACCGATCCCATCTCGGGCAGCGGCACGGCGGCCCGGTCCGACTGCTCGACAGGCTGTCGGCGCCCGAGGGCTCGCTGCGCCGCCCGATAGCTGCCGGGGCTGGTCCGTTCCCACGTGCCCGTCCCGCGTGCGTAGAGATCGACGGACCGGTGACGCAAGCGCGTCCAGACGATCTCGGTCGATAGTGCCGTGTCCTGCCATGCGCCACGCCAGTCGGGCATCGGCTTCTCCCTATCTCGGTCTGATTCGGCGTCGGTCCTCTACTTGATCGCGAGGAAGCCTTCGAAGCAGATGTTCTTGAAAACGGTGGTGATGTCGCTGAAGCCTGCGCGGCGCATCATGTCGAGATTGCCTTGCGTCGAGAACGGCTCCAGCACGCCCTTCAGGCTTCGGGTCTTGTGCACGATTTCCGCCTCGCCGAGCCCGTTGTCGAGCTTGAAGTCGTTGTAGAGCGTGCTCATCATGTCCTGGAACCGGGCATCGGGAGCGCGCACCTTCTCGAACATCAAGAAGCCGCCGCCCCAGTTGAGCGAGCTATAGATCTTGTCCATCAGCTCCTGCCGGCGGGCCGGACGAACGAACTGGATCGTATAGTAGGATAGGATCAGGTCAGCCGGCTCGAGCTCGATTTCAAGAGCGTCGCCGTCACGGATCTCGACCTCGTCCAGATCGTCGCACAGCCGGCGGGCCGCCGTCGCCATCGCGGGCTCGATCTCGATCCCGACGAAGCGTGCGCCCTTGCCTGCGTTCCATTCCGCAAGCCGCCGTGTCAGCGCGCCGGTCGAACACCCCAATTCGATCGCCGTGGCGCCGCCGTACAGGAACCAGTCCGAGATGCGCGCGCAGAGTTCGTGACCCTCGCGGTACTGCGGGACAGATTTCTCGATATGACTCTCGAATCCCTCGGCGACGGTGCCGCCAAAGCTCCACCGGCCATTGCCCGCGCGGATGTTCTGGCCAACCTCCGCAAGATTCTCGTCCTGCCTTGGGGTAGATTTGGCGACGCTATCTTCGTTCATGAAACTGTCCTCAGGATGTGAGCGCCTCGACCAACGATTGGTCGGCGGTCTGCGGGCTTGTCAACTCGTCCAGCAGCTGTCGATCTGTCTCGAAGCGCTCATGCAGTTCGGCGCGCAGCTCGGGGCTCAGCACGAACCCGGGCTGGTCCGCCGTCGACAGCAGATGCTTTAAGGGAGAGGCGCCGATCGTTCGGGCAATCTTCTTGGCGGTATCCTTGGCGGGCGGATAAGCTGCCAGTCGGCGTAGCGGCCAAGGCGCCACACGCCGGGAGGCCGTCACGTTAGCGGCCGCAAACCGGGGTCCATTTTCCGCCGCGACGCCCAGGAAGGCCGCGACCCGAGCAAGAACCGGGCCGGGATCGGCGAACATCTCTTCAGCCTGCAGCACAAGAATTCGCTCGGCCGAAACGAACCGCCGGTACTGGGCCAGCTGATGCCCATAAAGGCTGGCGGCAAGATAGCGCGGATCGGACCGGACCGCCGCATCGGGGCCGCGCCATTCGATTCCCGTCACGAGCCGGTGGCGGTAATGCGACTCGATCCGTCGCATCGGATCGCGGATCAGGTAGATGAGCTTGATATCGGGCAGGGCTGCGGCAATCCGTTCGGGGACGCCATCATAGACCGGATGACGCGTATAGGCGTTGGAGCTTTCACCGAGAATGGCGCCCCTGGGGGCTCCCGCGAACTGGGCCGCGTACCAGTCCGGCCCCCGGTGCAGGTTGTGCTGGACGGTGAAGTAGCGCAGCTCCTTTTCCGGCATCCAGATCTGCGGATGGCCGCGCAGCCAGCGATCAAGGCTGGTCGTGCCGCTCTTGGTTGCACCGATCACCAGGAAATCGGGTTTTCGGCGCGAAACGGTCACGAGGGACGCCTATCCTGTCGTGCCACCCAGGCCGCGTTCACTAACCGCTCAGGGGCCATCATCATTCGCGCGGCCTTCTTCGCCCAAGCATCCTTGCGACCGATGAGCGGGACCCGCCGCATCATCGGGATAAGGATCCCCTGCAGGCGCCGGGTCATGTAAATTCCCTGCTTCGAAGCCACGTAGGACTCGTTAGGGCGCAGGTTCCATTTCGAAATGAAGTGGTCCAGACTTCGCTTGCCATAGGCATTGGACCACCGCAGCGAGAAGAATGGCCAGTCCTCGACCGAGATGGGACGCGCACGGCACGGAAAGACGTAGGTCACGACCGAACTCGGCTCGAACCAGACGCTGCCCCCGGTCGATTTTACGGACATCGAGAAGTCGATATGCTCTTTGGTCGAGTACAGCTTCTCGTCCAGGGGCCCGATGCGGTCGAACAGCTTGCGCCGGGCAAGGGCGCAGTGGAATTCGCACATGCCGGTTTCCTGCCGCTTCAGGCGGTCCTGCCAGACGGCCAACGGCTCGGCATGGCCGTGCATCACCTCTTCGAACTTGCGCCCGAGTTCGGGATCGCCTTCGAAGAACCCGGCCATGTCACCGCCGGGAGCATAATCGCCACCAGCGTGGTGGATCTCGGAATGCGCCGGAAGCCCCTGACAGGTAAGCGGAGCGACAACGTCGGCTCCGGTCTCTTCGGCACAGGCAACCAACTTGTCGAGCCAGCCTTCGGTGTAGACCACGTCATTGTCCACGAACGCGACATACTCGGCCTCGGCGGCCGCAAGTCCGATGTTCCTCGCCTGGTTGGGGGTCAGGAAGCGTTCCTTGCGGATCAGGCGGATGCGGCCTGCCTCGGCCTGATCGCGCAGGTACTTCGCCACCCTTTTCGGCGAGTTTCCGTCGACATAGATGATCTCGGCGTCCGGCGTATGCTCCAGGAGGCTTTCCAGCGACTCCTCGGTCATTCCGAACCGCTCGCGCTGCGTGACGATCACGGCGACAGTTGGTGTCATCTCAAGTCTCCTGATCTTTTCAGGGCCGTCTCGTAGGCCCGCACGGTCTTTTCTACGATATGATCGTGATCGTATTCGGCAATGACCTTTTGTCGTCCAGCCCTGCCCATGTCGGGCCAAGTCTGCGGCTTGTCGAGCATTGCGGCAACTGAATCCGCCAGCGCCTGCGGATTGCGCTCGGGCACAAGGTCGCCATTCTCGCCGGGGATCACCAGTTCCGGAATGCCGCCGTGGCGGGTGGCAATCACTGGAAGCTCGGTCGCCATCGCCTCCTTGAGCGTGTTGACTGGCGCGTCCTCATCGCCGTCGGCGGCTCGGACCGAGGGGGCGAGCGCGATGTCAGCGGCGTGAAGAGTGGCGATCACTTGATCCTGATCCGCCGCCCCGTGCAGCCGGACCCTGTCCTGAAGGCCCGCCTCTGCGATCTGAGCCTCGAGAGCCGGCCGCAGCGGGCCTTCCCCCAACACATCCAGGGTAACGTTGCGCCCGGTGTCGCGCAGCAGAGCCACTGCCGCGATCGCGTCAGAAATGCCCTTCTTCTCGACAAGACGGCCAACCAGAACCGTGCGGACCGCGCGCCCCTCGACCGGGGCGCGTCGTTCCGGTGGCGCAAAGCGATCGGTGTCGATAGGTGAGCCGATCACCTCGACCTTTGCCGGGTCGCAGCCGAGGGCGATCGCGCGGTCCCGAAAGTGGTGGCAGTTGGCGATGAAGAGATCCGCTTTCCGAAATAGTTCGGCATAAACGTCTTCGCCATTCTCTATCACGAATCGCGTGATGTCGAACCCGCGCAGATGCACCACGAGCGCCCGACAGCGCAACGTGCCGTAGGCCCGGTGCCGCATTGCCGTCAGGCCCAGATAGCCGAACTGCGCGTGGACGACGTCGAACGGCGGGCTCGCCGCCATCAATCGCGTAACCGCAGTCTTGTCCCGGAACAGCGGATCCATCGCTGCCAACGCCAGAAGGAAGAGCGCGCGAGACGGGGCACCCCGCGCCAGCGCAAGAGCCCGGCCGGGCCCGAACCGGCCAGACGGTACAGCGTAGCTGATCTTGCCGTCTATGCCGGCCTCGCGCACGAAGGCATGGCTGGCCCCGGCGGGTGCCTTGGCGGATGCCGCGAGGA
This sequence comes from Palleronia sp., assembly GCF_042089775.1. Classification (NCBI taxonomy): domain Bacteria; kingdom Pseudomonadati; phylum Pseudomonadota; class Alphaproteobacteria; order Rhodobacterales; family Roseobacteraceae; genus Palleronia; species Palleronia sp. Next base: position 6,603 of record NZ_JBELKF010000075.1, on the reverse strand, counting down.
CCCGCAGATCATGGCCGCGCCGCATCAGCGACGCTGCCAGCGTCGCCACGAACGTTTCGGAAATGACCGGGAACTGATGACACAGAAGGCCCACGCGCAGTGGTTGCGCGGCAGATTGGTGGACCTCGGCCGCCGCTTGGGGCATCGTCTTCCTCGCATTGGTCGCGGAGAGCCTACAGTTAGGGGTGTCCCGATGAAAGACCACGCAACGCCCGGTCAATGCCCCGAGGAAGGACAAAGCCATGCCGGACTCAGCCCTGGTCTCGGTGATCCTGCCGGCCTTCGATGTCGCCCCTTATGTCGCCGAGGCTGTGACCTCGGTCGCCGAGCAGGACTGGCCCGAGATCGAGCTGGTGGCGGTTGATGACGGGTCTTCGGACGGAACGGCCAATATCCTGCGCGCAATCTCGCGGGAGTGGCGGGGGCCCGGCCGGCGCATGATCTTCATTCCGCAGGAAAACGCAGGAGCAGGGGCGGCGCGCAATGCGGGGGTGGCCGCCGCGACGGGCGACACGCTCTTGTTCCTGGATGCCGATGACCGGCTCGCTACGGACCTCGTGAGGCGAATGATCACAGCGCTCGACGCCGCGCCCGATGCCGAAATCGCATTCCCCTGCTGGCACTATATCGATCAGGACGGCCGCGACTTTGGGCATGCAAGCCCACCCGCGAACGGTTCGTTTTCGGCCGTCGATATCATGATCGATAATCCGCTGCACAGCGCCAGCGGCGTAACGGTTCGCCGTGCGGCGGCAGAGCGGGCGGGCGGGTTCGATCCCACGCTCGCGGCCTGCATCGACCTCGACTTCTGGGTGCGGGCGGCGCCCCAAGGCGGCAAGGCCATCCTCAGCGTGCCCGAGGCCATCGCCTTTTATCGCAGGCGGCCCGGCCAAATCACCGGCAATTGGCGGCGAATGGAACGGGGCTGGACGCGGGTTTGCGAAAAGCTGGCCGAGGCGGGCCGGCCGCTGAACCCCGAGGACTGGCGCCGTGGCCGGGCGCGACAGTGTCTTTTCTGGAGCCACATCGCCTATCAAAGCGGCGAGTACACCGCCGCGCGACTTCTCATGGTCGAATGCTGGCGTCGGGACCCGCGGTTCGCGGCGAGCGACGATCTTGCCCGCATCCGCAGTCTTTCCGTCGTTGCGAGCCTGCTACCTGCACCGCTGCACGACCGCTTGCGCGCGAGGTTCAACGCGCGGCGGGACGGGCAGGGGGATTAAACTGATACCTGAAGCTACTGCCCAGATCGGGTGGTCCGGACCTCACTCGCGGCTTTGACACGATGCGGCCTGCTGCGTGTGGCAAGTGCGACGGCGGCCAGCATCGGCAGCAGCCACGCAATTCGGGACTGGTACCTGTCCACGGGCGCCGACAACCCGCCAAAGATCGCCGCATTCACTAAAAGCCCGGCGAGGACGACGAGGGTGACGAGCGTCAGGTGCCGGTCCAGCCGCCGGTAGTAGGCGAGGCCCGCCAGCACCGCGAGACCCAACAACGCCGTCCAAGGCAGGACGGCATCGGCGGCATTCAAGACCGTCCGCGCCCGACTCCGCGCCATCGGGGACAACTCCTCCGGGCCGCCGGTGATCGACGCGGCCGGGCTCAAGTCATCCACGCCGACCCGTACCGTCTGGAGCGCTGCGTTACCGATGAGAGACCACGTCTGGGCGAGAGGGTAGGCCTGAAAGGCCCGTATCAGGATCTCTGCTTCCTCGTCGCGGACGCGCTCGAGCTGCTGCGGAGTCAGCTTCTTGATTCCGTCTTCGTCCCAGAGAAAGGACGAGATGTTGTTCGGCATCCCGTTCGGGAAGGCGTCGCACAATGCGTAATTCTGGCTGTCTGCGAGAGTGGGGCAGGTTTCGTTCAGATACCAGCGCGCCGGGCCGTCCTCGATCGAGCGGGCGAGGAGGATCGGCAGGCGGAGCGGAGCCACGCTCGGCTCGTCCAGAGTGGTTCCACTGGCTTCAAGGTTGACAAACAACGGCGAAACGACCGGCAGAATTGCGGCGAAAACCACCGCGAGCGTGAGCCGACGCGTCAGCCCGCGCCAGATGAGAACGCCGCCGTAGAGTGCGACTGCCAGGGGTGGGTAGCCGTAGTGGGTCGCGATGGCGATGGCGGCGAGAGTGCCCAAAAGCAGCCGCTGACCGCGGCGGAGCGTGTCGAAACGCATTGCCAGCACGGCCCCATAGAGCACCACGGCGGCTGCGAGGATGTCGGGCATGAGGTAGCTCGCGTACCAGGGCAGGCTGCTCAGAGCGAGGACGGTGGCAAGTCCGGCCCCCAGCACACCGGATCGGAGCCGATCCGGCGGCGGCAGCACCGCCATGAGCATCAGCATCGTCAGCAGAGTGTGGCCGAACGCCACCGCCACCGGGCCACCCAGCTGCGCGACGGCGTAGACATAGGTCGAATAGACGAAGGATCGCGCAAACTGCCCGTTTCCCGTCCCGACGGTCGTTCCCGCCGCGTCACCGATGCCGAGCAGGTCACGCGCCATGTCCCAGGCAGCGGCTCCTCCTTCGAAGTAGCTGGCCGTGTCGGGAAAGATCAGCAGCGTTCCCGTGGCAGCCATCGGCCAGAGCGACAGAAGCGACAGGACCACGGCGAAGGCGAGGCCCCGGCGGGAGACCCAGCCTGCTGCGTCGTCAGGCATTACCCAGAACCCTGCGGAAGTACTCGATGGTGCGCGCCAGCCCCTGCTCGAGCGGCACGCGCGGCTCCCAACCCAACAGCTTCTGTGCGCGCGCAATGTCGGGCCGACGTTGCCGAGGGTCATCGGCGAGGGCCGGCGTGTCACGCAGTTCGGATCGTCCGCCGGTAAGGCGCATCACCGTCTCGGCCAAGGACCGAACCGTGATTTCGGACGGATTGCCCAAGTTTATGGGGCCGCAGATGTCGGGCGGGGTCGCCATCAGCGCGATCATGCCGTCGATCAGGTCATCCACAAAGCAAAAGGAGCGCGTCTGCTTGCCGCCGCCATGGATCTGCAGCGGCTCACCGCGCAGGGCCGCTACCACGAAGTTCGAGACCACCCGCCCGTCATCGAGATTCATCCGCGGCCCGTAGGTGTTGAAGATCCGCATGACCTTGACCGGCATCCCGTGCTGGCGACGGTAGTCGAAGACCAGCGTCTCTGCGCAACGCTTGCCCTCGTCATAACACGAGCGCGGGCCGATCGGGTTGACGTTGCCCCAGTAATCTTCGGGTTGAGGATGGACCGCAGGATCGCCATAGACCTCGGAGGTGGATGCATGCAGCAGCTTCGCGCCGGTGCGTTTGGCGAGGCCGAGCATGTTGATCGCACCGAGGACGCTCGTCTTGGTGGTTTGCACCGGGTCGTGCTGGTAGTGGACCGGACTGGCGGGACAGGCGAGATTGTAGATCTCGTCGACCTCGACATGGGTCGGAAAGCAGACGTCGTGGCGCATGACCTCGAAGTTCGGCCGGTCCAGGAGGTGGGCGATCTTCGCACGCCGTCCGGTGAAGTAGTTGTCCAGACACAGGACTTCATGGCCGCTCTCGACCAGCCGCTCACATAGGAAGCTGCCCAGAAACCCTGCACCGCCGGTGACCAGGATGCGTTTCGCGCCTACGTCCATGGCCAAGACTTGCTCCTTCCCAGTTTCGGTTAACGACAGACCGACCGGGACCTGCCCTGTCAAGTGCGTGATTTCGCGAGGGAGAAACGGAATTCCGCGTGACTTATTTTTGGGCAAGTCGTGCGTTGCTGGTCGGTGACGCGATGCACATGAAACATTCACATTGTTCCAGCACCGGTTCCGGCTATCTGTGGCCGGGCAAACTGTTTTGCCTTGATTATAAATGACCAACAGGATGGGCCAGTGAGAAAAAAGGCGCTGATCGTGGGAGGTGGCCCCGCGGGGCTGACGGCCGCATACGAACTTCAGCGGCTGGGCTCTCCGCTCCAGCCGGTGGTGTACGAAGCAGGAGAAATCGTCGGCGGGATCGCTCGGACCGAGAACCACGCAGGCTATCGCTCGGATATCGGTGGACACCGGTTCTTCACGAAGGTGCCCGAGGTCGAGGAAATGTGGCACGATGTACTGGGCGACGACTTCCTGACCCGTCCTCGGCTCAGTCGGATATACTACCGCGACAAATTCTATGACTATCCCCTCCGCATTTTTAATGCGCTCGGTAATATCGGTCACTACGAGACGGCGCGGATCATCGCGAGCTACGCAAAATGGCGGCTCAAGCCAGCCAAGACCGAGGATAGCTTTGAAGACTGGGTGATTAACCGGTTCGGCGGTCGCCTCTACATGCACTTCTTCCGCTCTTATACTGAGAAGGTCTGGGGCATAGATCCGCGCGAAATCCGCGCCGATTGGGCTGCACAACGAATAAAGAATCTCAGTCTGTCGAAGGCAGTGTGGAACGCGATCTCGGGCGCCAACGACACTGCGAGCCTGATCGAAGAATTCCAGTATCCCCGCCTTGGCCCGGGCATGATGTGGGAGAAGACAGTCGAGCGTGTCGAGGCCGCCGGCGGCGAGGTGCACCTGCGCAGCCCCGTCACCCGCGTGGTGCGCGATGGCATGCGCGTTACCGGGCTAGACGTGACGCCTTGGGACGAGAAAACGGGCGCGCAAGAGACGCGTCACGAAACCGGCGACGAGATCATCAGCTCCATGGCGTTGGGCGATCTGATCCACGCTTTCGACCCGCCCCCGCCGGACGACGTGATCGCCGCCGCCAGGAAGCTGAGCTATCGCGACTTCCTGATCGTGACGCTGGTGCTGGACCATCCCGATCCCTTTCCGGACAACTGGATCTACATCCACTCACCGGAGGTGAAGGTCGGACGAATCCAGAACTTCCGCGCGTGGTCGCCCGAGATGCTACCTGATGCCGATACCGCCTCGATCGGCATGGAGTATTTCTGTCAGGAAGGTGACGGGCTGTGGACGATGGGGGATGATGAACTGCGCGACCTCGCAGCCAGGGAACTCGAGCAGCTCGGACTGGCGAAGGCGGAGACAGTCATTGGGGGGGCGGTCATTCGCCAGCCCAAGGCCTATCCGGTCTACGATACCCACTACCAGTCCGCGCTCGACGTAATCTCGCGCTGGCTGAATCGGCTCGAGAACTTCCAGACCGTCGGGCGCAACGGTTTGCATCGCTACAACAACCAGGATCATTCGATGTTGTCGGCGATGCTGGCGGCCCGCAACCTGATGGGCGAGCACCACGACGTCTGGTCCGTCAATGTCGAGCGGTCCTACCACGAACAATTCCAGCGCGAGGACGTAACGGCGCGCCGCTCAGCCACGGCGGATTGAAAGGAGCAGCACGCCACGGGTTACTCTGGAGCGCCTCGCCTTCGATTCAGGCCGAGCATGACGCTGGCGTATCCGATCCCGGCGCAAGCGTAATGCACCATGAGGATTCCAAGAGCAGCTATCGCTTCCCAAGGTCCCCAGAGCCTGCTGACGCGCGAGAGGAAGCCGCGATTCAGCCATGCGAGTGCGACGATCGCCACCATGAAGAGCGCCAGACCGGTGATCGGCGCCAGCGGCGCCAGCGGCACCGCCAGGAGAGCCGTCGCGACGGCGACGACGGACATCTTTCCGGTGCGGTCCGTGTTCAGCCGGTGGGGCAGATCCCGGTTCTCGGGCGCGCGCAACATCCTGCTCCAGGGTATTGCGCGGTGCAGCAGGTCCGTCTCGGCCATGCCGCGGAGGGTCCAATGCTTCATGTGACGGCAGAGCAGATCGGGGTCCAGCCGTACCTTGCGACCTGACCGGGCGAGCGCCATGCCGAACCCGACGTCTTCGATGCGCTCGTCCTCTGTCCGGAATCCGCCGATCCGTTCGAAATCGGCACGTCGGACGGCGCCGCACCCGGTCCAGAAGCTCGGGACGTCACCGCCCGAGACTTGGTGGACGTGATGATGCAGCAGGTTGCGGATTCGGCTGACACGGCCCGGATGGGTGGGCGCGTCATCGTAGGATCCGTAGAGGCCGGCATGCTCGGGATGGGCGGCAAAGAACGCCTCGATCCGGGACCGCACACCGCTGTGCACCAGTACGTCGGCATCTACGAAGAAGAGCAGATCGCTCGCGACGTCGGCCGCGCCGGCGTTGCGCGCCACTGCCGCACCGTTGCTAAAGGGCAGGCGCACGACGCGAACACCCGTTTTTCGCGCGATGTCGGAGGTGGCATCCGGAGAGCCATCGTCGACCACCGTTATGTCCCGGGGAGCGAAACCCGCGGCCTGAAGATGGTCGAGGCAGGCTCGAAGAGACCACGCTGCGCGGTACGCAGGAACGATGACGTGGATGTTTGATACGCTTCCATCATTCATCGCACTCATCCCAGTTTTGCCTTTAGCATATCCCAGGCGGGCAGACTGGAGAAGTGCTGAGATGGTCTAAAGAAAAGGCTGGCAAGAAGCTGGTGCATGATGTCCGACAACGATCAAACTGCCTCCGGATGGTTTGCATCAGCTAGCGCCGGACATGAACTAGGCAGAAATCGGACTGGAGGCCATGACCTGAGCCCCGTTTCTCCTCCAGTTTTGAGCCCCGTTTCTTCCTCCGGTTTGAGGTAGAGTCCGCTCCAACGAGGAGACGG
>NZ_JBELKF010000242.1:0-2691 GCF_042089775.1 Palleronia sp. | reverse complement strand
CGCCAAGCTGGCCGGTGACGGCGACGTCATCATCGGTCGCCTCGCGTCCTTCGAGAACCGCAAGATCGAAGGCATCGTCGTCGGCGCCGTCGAGTTCCGCTTCGCCAACACCCTGCCGATCAAAGCCGGTGAAGTCGTCGCCGTTGGCGCGACCGTCGTCGGTGCCGGCGCTGGCGAAGTCAAAGCCGCTGCCACCCCGAACCACAACACCAACTTCGTCGCCGAGGTCATCGACGGCAAAGCGGTTGTGGTGAAGTTCTAATCCCACGGAGACAACCAAGATGTTCAAACCCCTCTCCCAGGTCCGTCGCCGTGATGTGAGCGAAGTGCTGGCCCTGCGTTCGGAGTCCCAGCACGAAGGCATCCAAGCCGGTCTGGCCCTGACCCGCGAGGCGAAAGAGTTCGGCCTCGGTCTGCGTCAGTTCCTCGACCTCGCCGTCGATGTCCGTGGCTCGGCTGAGTCCGACAAGTACCGCAGCGCCAATGGCTACCTCTCGGGCTACGAAGCCTCGCTGGCCGCGCTGAACCTGCCGGTCAACGACAACCTGCCGGCTGGCCACGTCCTCGACGCCGCCTCCGACACCTTCCAGACCTACCCCGGCACCCGCGCCCTCTTCCCCGAGGTCGTCGATGACGTGGTCCGCTGGAAGTACCGTCAGGAGCAGCTCGAGACCACCGCCGCCTTCGTCGCGCAGTCGCGCACCGTGAACGGCGTCGAGATGATCTCGACCGTGATCGAGGACAACGAGGAAGACTACCAGGTCAACCGTGCGGTTGCCGAACTGGGCCGGTTCCCGGTGCGGACCATCCGTTCCGGCCAGACCGCCGTGCAGTTCTACAAGCACGGTGGCGGTCTGCGGATCTCCTACGAGTTCGCTCGTCGCGTCCGCCTCGACATGCTGACCCCCTTCAACAACCGCGCGGCTCGCGAGACCGAGCGTTCGAAGGTGATCACCGCCACCCACGTCCTGCTGAACGGCGACGGCGTGAATGGCGCGGCCCCGGTCGTGGCCCAGTCGGCTTTCGACGCGAACGCTGCCGCCGGCAAGCTGTCGTGGGAAGGCATGTCGGGCTGGCTCGTTGCCCGCGCGAAGGCCGGCACCCCGGTCGACACCGTGATCGGCAACTGGGACGCCTACCTGCTCTGGCTCCGCATGTTCGCTCTGCCGACCTCGAGCCTGAACCGCACCGACGCCGAGAACCTCGCCGCCACCGGCTTCCAGATGAACGCCGTCCCGCTCGTCTCGGGCACCGTGAACTTCGCTCTGTCGAGCGGCGTCCCGGCTGGCCGTCTGCTGGGCATCTCGAAGGGTGACACCATCGAGGAGCTGATCGAAGCCGGCTCGAACATCGACGAGTCCGAGCGCGCGATCCAGAACCAGAGCATCACCTACGTGAAGTCCGAGAACAGCGGCTACAAGCTGGCCTTCGGCGACACCCGGTCGGTCTACAACTTCGGCGCCTGAGCCCCATAGGCAGCCGAAACTAGGCCCACCGCCTCCAAAGCGGTGGGCCTTCTTTTAGAGGATGGACCATGGTCAAACACCTTGTTGAAACGTCGGGCGCCTTCGAGCTGGTCGACTTCACCTACAACCAACAGATCGTCGACGCCTTCCGACCCAGCGTCGTCGAGATGAGCATCTTCCTGTCGGGCCGCGTGGCCAACGGACAGGTCCGCATCCTTGGCAAACTCTCGGAAAATGCCACGGATGAGGAGTTCCTCGGCTTCTGGAGAGAGAGCAAGACCCCCGAGCAGGCGATCGACAGCTTCCTTTCGGCCTTCGGTCTGCAGGAAGTGACCGAGAAGACGGTGAAAGCTCCGGCTGCGAAGAAGGCGAAAGCCTGATGATCGACATCACCAGCGGGACTGTCGGGACGATCACGATCCCCCTCCTCGAGGGGAAGGCCCCGCTGGTGCCCGAGGCCGGCTCGGTCTTCTACAGCATCCTCGACCAGACCGGTGCCGCCACAACGGTGACCGCTCGACCCGTGACCACGGACGTGACCACGCACACCTTGCGTCTGGAGCTGCCCGCCGAGGTCAACACGATCGCCGAAGGCCGTCTGTTCGAGAAACGGGTGGTCCTCGTGACCTTCCGCTGGGCGGGCTCAACCCGACAGATCGAGGCCTTCTACCGCGTGCTGCCCCGTCTGGCGCACACCGTGACGCCCGATGACGTGCGCAACTACCTCGGCATCAGCGAGCACGAGATCAGCGACGAGAGCATCGACCTCCCGGCGGCGTACTTCTACGTCGAGGCCGACTTCAAGCCCGTGTCTCTCGCGACCGTGCTGACCTCGGGCACCGTGGCCGAGATCGCCGCCAACACCTGCATCACCCTGCAAGCCGCCATCCGCCTGCTGCCCTCGATCCGCCAGCGGATCGCCCAGCAGCAGACCAACGGCCTGCACGAGTTCCAGCGCCCGCAGGTGGTCAGCACCTACGAGCTGGAGGCGAAAACATGGGAGCGGTACGTCGCCGCCCGGGCCGAGGCCACCGGGATCGAGATCCCGACCCGCAGCTTGGTGGTCGCCACCACGGACACCGACGCCATTACCGGAGAGTGAGATGATCTCCCTAGAGACGGCTGGTCAGCGCTTCGAAAGCACCCTCCTCAAGGAGAGCGGCCTGCCGTTCAAGGGGGTCTTCCAGCCGCTGCAGGACCAGAAAATCTACGCCGACGACTACTA
>NZ_JBELKF010000241.1:0-2714 GCF_042089775.1 Palleronia sp. | reverse complement strand
ATCATAAGGAAAACCTCGCTTGCCTTTCATCGACCTGCGCTCAACAGGTAGTGGTTCCTAGCTAGAAGGAGGTGGCCAGCGCCTCGTCTTCCACGGGCGCCGGCGCCACCTCCCGCACCTCGACATGCTCCGTCCGCCAGGCGCAGCCCGATGAGATCGACCAGTCGATGTCGAGCCACTCGACGCGCGGCCGGACCGCCTTGCCCGCCTCGTAGTTCACGATCTCGATCCCGTCCCACTCCCGCGTCACCGCCGGCCAGTCAATCAGGAAGCAGCGCGCCCGGCGCGGTAGCTCGCTGTCCTGCGCCGGGTCGTAGCGGCGCTGGTCGCCCGTCTGCCAGAAGAAGCCGTTCGCCGCGTGTGGCATGGGCTGGCCATAGGCCGCGCTGAAGTCGCGGATCTGGTCCCAGCTCTCGAGCTGCAACAGCCGGAAGCGATCGCCGAGGATCACCTCGAAGTCGTGCGCGCCCGGCTTGCGCCCGGTGTGCCCCTGCCCCAGAGGCGTGCGCACCAGAAGGTCGCGCCAAGCGGAGCCTTCCGACCACCAGAGGCCGTTCGGTTTGCGCAGGTAGGCGGGCGGATGCGCGTTGCGCAGCTGGCCAAGCGGCCGGTTGGTGTTGTGGATCCGAAGGACCATCGTGTTTCTCATGCTGGATAAAGATTTTCGCAAATTGCCTGTCGACAGCTGCGCTGGCGAGGAATAGCATCTGCGAAAAAGCAAGGGTAGCAAAATGACGGACCAGCCGGACACGAAATCGGAATCGAAGCACGACAAGTTCCTGCGCCTTTCGGAAGCGCGGTTGGAGCGCGCCGTCCACCACATCCTGCTCCTCGAGAACCTGGCCGGGCCGGGCTACGAGCATTTCGACGACGAGGGCCAGAAGGTTGTCGACGGGATGCAGGATGCCGTCGACAAGGTCGCCAAGGCGTTCGGCATCGAGCCCTATGTCCCGCCCGCGCCGGGAGCCGCCCTGACAATCGGCACCGACGACGAGGCCGAGGATGAGCCTGCGCCCCCCGCGGTGCCGACCGCCGCCGCGGCGCCGGCCGAGCCCTTTCCGAACGAGCAGGAAGACCTGATCCTCCTGCGCGTCGGCAGCGAGATCGATCTGGCGATCCGCGAGATCGAGGCGGGGCGTGGTCTCGAAGCGCGCGCGGTCCTGATGCGCCTGATGACCGCCTGAGGAACGCCGCGCGGCACGACGGGTTGGGGCCGGAACGTATCGGACCCAAACCGAAAGGCCACGCCATGCAAAGCCATACCGCACTCGTCGACGGGATCACCATGCGCTGGGAAGAGACCGGCGCCGGAGATCCCGTCGTGCTTCTTCACGGCATCCCCACCTGCCCGGCCCTGTGGCGCGACGTCGCCCCGCTCATCAAGGGCCGCCGCGTCCTCGCTTGGGAAATGCCGGGCTACGGCGCGTCGATCCCTGAAGGCCGCGACCGGGACATCTCCGTCGCCAAGCAGGCGGACTACCTCGTCGCCTGGATGCGCAGCCAGGGCATCGAGAAGGCGATCCTCGCCGCGCATGACCTCGGCGGTGGCGTCGCGCAGATCGCGGCCGTCCGGCACCCGGAGATGGTCAGCGGCCTCCTGCTGACCAATGCGATCAGCTACGACTCCTGGCCCGTACCGCTGGTCAGCGCCGTGGCGAAGACCGGATCCATCGCCAAGCACGCGCCGGACGGCTCGTTCCACAAGCTCCTGAAGATGATGTATTCGAAGGGCCACGAGACCGACGCCGCCGCGGAGGCGGCCTTCGATACCCATGCGCCGCATTACGAGCGCCATGGCGAGGCAGATGCCTTCGTCCGGCAGGCGCAATCGCTCGATGTCGAGGACACGAAGGCAGTGGCTGACCAGCTGCCGGCCCTCCATATGCCCGCGCGGATCGTCTGGGGCGCGGCGGACGAGTTCCAGAAGATCGAATATGGCGAGCGCCTCGCGGCCGACCTGAAGGCGCCGCTGCGGCGGATCGAGGGTGGCCTGCACTTCACGCCGGAAGATCACCCGCAGATCCTGGCCGAGGAGATCAACGCCCTGATCCAGACCGTAGAGGGCGGCTAAGGCCATCTCGCCCTAGTAGTCGTAGACATGCTCGAGGCGGGCTGGGCCGGCCTCGAGCGCGCGCACGAGATCCGTGAGCTCTGCTACCGGCAGGCTCACGAGATACCGCGCCTCCCCGGCGCGCTCGATGCGCGACAGGGCCCGCGCGCCCGGCGTCAGCACCGGCCGGGGCCCGATCATCGAGACCATGATCTCGTCATTCCCCGCGATCCAGGCGAAGCCGCCGCCGCGCCGCGCCACCTCGCGCACGGTCCCGGTGAAGGCACGGTAGCGCTCGACATCGAGGATCGCGCCGCCCCCGGTTTCGCGAACGATCTGGCCCAGATCCGCCAACCCGCCCGCGTCGAGCCCGGTGACCGCGACGCGCATCCGCGTCTCGTCCGCGCCCATCACCCCCGCCGCCGCGCCAATGGCGCGCGCATAGAGCGCCTTGCCGGTCCACTCGATCCCGAGGCCGACCCTGCGTTCCCAGCCGCGCAGGCTGTCGGCCTCCGCCTCCCAAAGCCGCGCCCGCCAGCCGTCGAAGTCGAAGCGATACCAAGGTGTGTGCTGGAGGAAGGCCGCGTAGCTCTCGGCCATCCGGGTCTCGATCTCGTCCTGCGGCGTCGGCGCGTCCGCCGCAAAGAGCCGCCCGATCGTCGTC
>NZ_JBELKF010000240.1:0-2673 GCF_042089775.1 Palleronia sp. | reverse complement strand
AGGTCGAGGGTCAGCAGGGCGACCTCGACCATCACGACGAACGGAAGGGCACTGCGCGCAATGGCCAGGACGTCGCTCAGGTCACGCCAGCCACGGGCGTCGGCGCGCAGGATGAAGTTCCCGACGAGAACCCGCAGCGGCAACGCGACGATGGTCGCGAGGCTCATGACGGAATGGAGCGCAAGCGAAGACGATCCGGGCCGGAGAAAGAGCGTCGCCAGGGCCATGGAGAGCGCGCCGATGATCCCCGCCGATGCGAGAAGCACGATAAAGGCGGCCGGCGCGCGGCCTGCCAACTGGAGCGATTGCACCAGCCAGCGCTTCTGCCACCCTGCCTTTGGCAAATGCGGTCCCATGCTCAAGCTCATCGAAATCTCCTGTTCGACACCGGCTCACCATCTCACTTCGGGTTGTCGCAAGGCAACGACTGCGGCGCCGCTATCCACAGCTTCACCGTCACGCGAAGCTCGGCACCGCCGCCTTCTCCTCGATGCCGTTCTCGTCGATACCGCCAAGAACCTCGCGCGCGGCAACGTATTGCCAGCAGAGACGCAGGTAGAGGATGGGCAGCAGGATCTCGACCGGCAGGCTCATCAGGAGGTTCGATGTCCAGACCGTGACCACGACTGCCGTCATCCAGACCACGCGCAGCTTCATGACCATCACGCTGTGAGAGGCGATCGCCTCGGACACCCCGAGCCGCAGCGCCGAACTGGAGCCGAGCCAGAACGGGTTCGCCATGCAGCAGACCATCTCCGCCAGCACCCAGACCTTGACACCGCCACCGAGAAACAGCCCGAAGGCAGAGCCTTCTCCGATGGAGATGGGACCGGTTCTAGGCGGCATGGCCCAGGAAATGGCGCTCAAGATGCCGAGGACCGCGAACGCCACGGGGACGATGCGCTTTGACAGATCCACCAGGTCGGCGAGGGTCATTGAGCCTCGACCGTCGGCGCGCATGATCTGGTTGATGGTGAGCACGAGGCAGGGCAACAGCGCGGCGGCGATCAGCGCCTGGCCGGCGAAATACCCGAACGAGGTGAGCCCCAGCTCGCGCAGGGCGCCCCGCAGGAGGGCGGCCACCAGAAGCCCGAGGATCATGACCAAAAAGCCCGCGGGCGACGCCAGCGCCAGCTGCAGCGCCTGCTTCACCCACCTGATGCCCCACCCTGCCTTTGGCTGGTGGGGGCCCATGCTCATAGCCATCGTTGCCTCCGCAGTCGTTTCGCGCAGGATACATGGGTTTTTCACAAACCGGTAGGCGGCGACGGAGCAAGCCTGTGGATGACCGGCCCGTTTCCGGGCCGGCCACCGAGATCAGTTGTCGAGGAGGGCACCGAGCTGCGCGGCCTGCGCTATCGCTTGGCGGTTCTGCAGCTCGAGACTGAGATAGGCGATGCGGGTGTTGATCGACATCACGTCCAGAATGCGGTGGAGATACGAATTGACCGTCCGGTCCTCCGCAGCTGCTTCCGGGAGCATCGCATAATGCGCAACCGTACGAATATCGATCGCCTGAAGTTCGGAGATCACGTCGGGGATATCGCGGTTATAGGCCGAATCCGCCGCCAGGGGCCTGAAGCCTTCGCTCGAGACCACGCCATCACGCATGTTCAGCGTCATGCCTTGAAGCTCGGTCGCTGCCGATAGGCGGGACTGCCGTCCTTGCTGTTCCGCGGCCCGTGCCACGCCCTCCGGAGTGAGCAGTTCCTCGGCAGTGACCGGCCGCGGCGGGGTCGGGTCGATCATGTTGCGCATCAGCCGCGTGACGACCCGGCGCGTTTGCTCATCCGACATGTCGATGGTCGGATCTTCGAGCATGATGGAGACATCCACCGTGCCATCCGAGCGACCGTCGTAGGGCTCGATGCCGTCAACGACGCTGCGGGCCAGCGCGGTCCCCCCTTGCTGCACCGCCGGGTCCGCGCCTGTCATCTGTGCCATGACATCGGCCCGGGCTTCGGAGCCGCGGCCGCCAGTGGTCCCGTTGGAGTCGCCCTTCGCGTAGAGGCCCGCGACCAGACAAACATCCTTCGGCGGGTCGAACTTGCCGCTTTCGGCCTCGGCGCGGAACTGGTCGCGCAGACGCTGGGTTTCGTTCTGCTGCGTGGCATCGAGGAAGCGCTTGTCGGCCTCGATCTGCTTGTCCATGTAGCTGCTGGTCTCGCCCGTCTGAAGACGCAGCGCCTCGATCAGGCGGTTCGCCAGCTCGTCGATCTTGTTGTCGACCACGACCTGGAGGTCCTTCACCTCCTGCTCGACGTCCTCGACCTCGTCCTCGACCCGCTTGACCGAGCGGTCGACCGTGTTCACGGCCGAAGTCGTGCCGTTTACGCTGCGGTTGATGGTCTGCGACGTCCATTCGGTGCCCCAAGGCGTCGCCTGCAGGCTGCCGGCGCTGATCAAGGCGAGCACGCTGGCCGTCGCGGCGGTGGACAGGATCTTCTTCATGATGGTCTCCATCTCTCTCATTGCCGCGACGAGGTGCCGAATTGCGACCAGATCGACTGCACGTCGCTCGAGGTGCTGCCGCCGGGCCCGGTATTGCCCGTCTCACGAGCGGACTGGGTCCGCGTCTGGGTGCGGGCCTGATTGCCCGACTGGTTGCCGGTCAGCTCGCGGATCAGGTTCTCGGGGTTCACGTTGTTCAGGAAGTCGAAACGCGAAGCGAAG
>NZ_JBELKF010000239.1:0-2725 GCF_042089775.1 Palleronia sp. | reverse complement strand
GATCAGGCCCTCGTCCATTACGCCGGTGCGCGGCTGCGGCGCGCGGGTGGCGACCGGATGACCGGCTGCTGCCCATTCCACCAAGACAAGACCCCCTCCTTCTCGGTGGATGTGAAGGCCGGCTACTACAAGTGCTTCACGATGGGCTGCGAGGCGAAGGGCGATCTTTTCTCACTGATCCAGGAGACCCGCGGGGTCGATTTCCGCACGGCGATCCTCGAGGCGGCGAGCGCCGCCGGTGTCTCCGTTCCCGAGGAGATCGACCGTGACGCGCCGCGCGCCGCACGCCCGACCTTCGTGAAGCGCGAGCAGCGTCCGTCCGACGAGGTCGGCGAGCGTCCCGATCTGGAGCCCTGCGACCTCACCCCCGTTCCCGACACCTTCCCGCGGGCGCGCCCCGGGCAGCCGTTCCGCGTCTGGAAGAACGACGAGGGCAAGCGGCGGGGCATCTGGCGCCACGTTCCCGAGATGGTTCACGACTACATCGACGTCGATGGTCGCCTGCTGTGCTCGATCCTGCGGGTCATCGGTCGCGACGGGCGGAAGGTCTTCATTCCCGCGCGCGCCCTGCGCGTTCCCGACGATGCGCCGCGCGGCGCCTGCGACCCCAACACCCGCATGGGCTGGGTGATGCAGGCCGCATCGGCGGGTCACGCCCGGCCGATCTACGGCATCCACCGGACCGACGAGTGGATCGCCAATGGCGCCAAGCACCTGCTGATCGTCGAGGGCGAGAAGACCGCCGACGCGACCATGCGGCTCGTCGAGGCCGCGGGCCACGGCAAGGACACGCTGGTCGTGACGACGCTGGGCGGCGGCTCGGCGACGATGTTCGCGGACTGGTCCGGCTTCATGGCGCGTCTCGAGGCATCCGGCCTTCCCCTCCCCGAGGTCACGATCTGGCCCGACGCCGACGCCCTTCTGACCCGCACGAATGGCGAGGTCGTCGATCGGCAGATGAAGTTCGCCCGACAGGTCAGCACGGGGTTCGTGCAGGCGCTGATCGACGAGGGCATTGCCATCGACGATCTGCAGCTGCGCAGGGTCATCCCGCCCCAGGGCGTCGAGTCCGGCTGGGACCTGGCGGATGCCGAGAAGGAAGGCTGGTCCCCGGCCAAGGTCGTGGGCTGGATGCGCGAGAACGTGGAGACGATCGACAGGTCGAAGCTGAACCTCAAGGCAATGCCCGAGGCGGCCCCGGTGGAGCGTCAGGACCGGGCGCGGGAGGTGCCCGAGCCGGTCCCTTTTGATCCGGCCGAGGCGGATGCCTCGGTTTTCGAAGAGACGCTGGAGGCGTTCTTCGACCTGGACGGCCAGCCCCTGGACCCGTCCGAGCCATTCGAATTCGCCGCGGCCCGGACCGACGGCACAGCAGATGCATTCGAGGAGGATACCCAGATGGCACAGCGCGCCGAACAGCACCTTGAGGATGCCGATCTCTCCGAGGCCGATCTGACGGACGCCGATGTCGCGGGTGCGACCGAGTGGGCTGGAGCGGAGGAACCCCTCACGCTGGACGATGTCGATGGCGACGCTCCCGAACTCATCAACGAGGACGAAGACATTTCCGATTTCGTCGACGATGACGACGACGGCACCGGCGTCCGCCCGACCGGCGCGTCGATCATGGACGGGAACGAATACGTCCGCTGCCTTGGCCACCTCGAGAACGTCAACTACTTCCTGTCGCTGCAATCCATGCAGATGTTCAGGTTTTCCCCGTCCCAGATGCGGTCCACCAACCTGTTGCACCTTGCCCCCCGCCATTGGTGGATGGAGCTCTTCGGCTACGAGAGCAAGGGCAAGTGGCATATCGACTGGGAGGTCGCGGCCGACGCGCTCGTCCAGGAAACCTATCGCGTCGGGGTCTACGACCCCTCGAAGGAAGTCGGCAAAGGCGCGCGTCTGGATCAGGGCCGAGTGGTCTTCAACGCGGGCAACATGCTCTACGTCGATGGCGTGGGGCGGATGAACCCGCGCGACTTTCATGGCGACAACCACTACGTCTCCAGCGCGCCGTTTCGCATGCCCGACACCGAAACACCCTTTCCCGCCGAAAGCGCCGAGGTGAACGCGCTGCTGCAGATCGTGAGCTCGCTGGACTGGCGCCAGGAGAACCGCGAGCTGTCGGTGATGAGCCTCTTCGGCTGGATCGCGACCGCGCTGATCTGCGGCATCCTGAAATGGCGTCCGCACCTGTGGCTCGACGGTCCGACCGGTTCGGGCAAGTCGTGGGTCCTGACGAACATCGTGGCGCCTGCGCTCGGCCAGTATCGCGTGACCGTCAAGTCGAACTCATCCGAAAGCGGCCTGCGCAACTGGCTGCATCGGACCGCCCTGCCCCTGATCTTCGACGAGGCCGAGGGTGAGGATCAGCGCGATCGGTCGCGCATGGACGACATCCTCAAGCTCGCGCGCCACTCCGCCTCCGATGGCGACAGCGTCGTGGCTCAGGGTGTGCCCGGCGGTGGCGCGCAGCGCTACTACTCGATCCGTTCGATGTTCCTGCTGAGCTCGATCTCCAACCAGGTGACCGCGGCGGCCGACAAGTCGCGTTTCGCGCGGGCCCACCTGTCGCGCGGCCGCGGGCTCGAGGAGTTCATTTCGCGGATCGAAAGGCCGGCGGCGGAGCTGCTCACCCCGGAATTCGCCGATCGTTTCCTCGGCCGCATGCTCATCCGCGCCCAGGACTATCTCCCCGTTTCGCAGAAGATGGTCCGCGCCC
>NZ_JBELKF010000238.1:0-2725 GCF_042089775.1 Palleronia sp. | reverse complement strand
CTGACCTGATCGAGAGCAAACGCCGCTACAGCGCAGGCGATGCCGAGCCAGCGGAGCACTACGTAGCCTCGCGCAGGTCAGCGCGTGCATCCTGAACGATTGACCACGAGGATTGCAGGAAAATGCCGTCGATTACGACGGCGACCGCGAGATCCTGCCGGACCTTGATCAGCCGTAAGGCTGGAATGGAAGTAATCTGAGCTCCACCGCAACCCACGAGTTTCATGTCCTGTCTCCCTTCGTCGAAAGAACCGCGGGCGCTTGCCGTCGCCGCGGAAGATTCAACGTCTCGGCAAGACGCAGCCGTGCTACGCGCAGGCGCGCAGTTGCATCCGCAGGGGCCTCGGCCTGTGCCATTTGTGTCATGCGGTCGTCGCTCATCGGATCGACCGGACGGCCCTCGACGCGCACCTCGTAATGCAGGTTTGGCCCCGTCGCTGTCCCGGTGGCCCCGACCTGGCCAATCTGGTCGCCCGCATCGACGCGCCGCCCTTTCTCCAGCCCTTCAGTGACGCCGCTCAAATGGGCGTAGCGCGTCATCGTTCCAGAACCATGCGAGATCTCGACGACACGACCATAACCTCCGCGGCGGCCTATGAAGGCCACGCGCCCTGGGCCAGTTGCCTTCACTGGCGTGCCCCGTGGAGCGGCGAAGTCGACGCCCGTGTGCATGCGCATGTTTCCGTAGACCGGATGCTTGCGCTGTCCGAAGACGGACGAGAGGCGTGCACCCGGAACCGGGGGCGAGAACACCCGCAGGATCTCGCCGTCATGATAGATCGTCGCGCTGGATTCCTCCGCGTCGGGCCAGACGATCTCGAATCGAGCGTCCGCCAATTGCAGCGCAGCGTAGACCAGCCGGGGCTCTCCAACCTCGGTGCCGTCCTCGAGCTGCTTTTCCTGCCAGAGCAGCTTCAGGGTCTCTCCCCCTTGCAAGTCTCGACGGAAGTCGACGGCGTTTCCCAGTATTTGGGCGAGGTCGACGGCAAATCGGGCCGGCATGCCCGACCGCTCCAGGGATACGAAGATCGAACCGTTGATCAACAGTTCATCCGCGCGTTCGGCGATCACGGGAACGGGTTCGATGGTGCGCGTGGAGACGGTCTTCCCAATGGTGATTACCACCTGGACGCCGTCGTCAATCGCGAGCGTGATCGTTCGAGGCTGACCTTCAGGGCTTCTCTGGATTGTGAGACTGTGGCCCGGCCTCAGGCCGCGCAGATCGAACTCGGCCTGGATGGCAAGGGTGATCTCGGCCCGTAGGCCCGGGTCCAGCTCGGCCTGCCGCAGGAGAGCATCGAGCGTGTCGCCTTGCACGACCGTCCTGGTCCAGGGAAGGGGCTCAAAACTTTCAGGCGGCAGTTCGGTCGGTATACTCGGGAATGCCAGGGCGACGGCCTCTGGCTTACGGAGGATCGGGAAGCTTGCCGAAAAGTCCGGGAGGTCGGATTCACTGGCCAGGGCGGATGAGGCGACGAGAGCATCCGGAAGGGACTCATGTGCCAGGACCTGGGATGTTTCTCGCCGCTCTTCGAGGAACATCGCCGCTCCGGCCGTAAGGGCGAGAGTTCCCCCGATTCCTGCTGCCAGGTATCTGGCCTTCATGTTGCTCCTCCCAAGTCACTGGCATTCTGCCCGGCGCACATGCTATCGCCGGACTTGTCCTCATCCGAGAGGAGAGATGCAAGGCGGGGCCGAACTCCGCTTTCCGCTTGGTTCGAGCGGAAGCATCTGCCTGCCAAGGCACTAGCCCAGAAATTGGCGGCAGTTCGTCGCAGGCAGTTGCGGCTTGCTCCGGAGCCGGAGGGCACAAGAGAGGTCGCGCGCACCAGCGCTCTCAGTGGAGGCGCGCAACTCCGTCTGACAGGTCAGGAGGGCGCGATGCCCGTGGCCGGGTTCAGCTTGGGATGCAGGAAGACCGGTGTGCCCACTGGAACGCGCTCGTAAAGATCGCCGATCTGATTGTTGACGAGCCTCGTGCAGCCGTTCGAGACAGCGACCCCGATGGTGCTCGGCTCGTTCGTCCCGTGAATGCGGAGGAAAGTGTCGCCTCGATCCGAGGTGAAGAGATAGAGCGCCCGAGCTCCCAGCGGATTTTCGATTCCCCCGGCCATTCCGTCGGCGAACTGCTGATATTTCTCCGGTTCGCGCTCAATCATCGCCTGGGTCGGCGTCCAGCTGGGCCATTCCTTCTTGGCGCCTACGTAGAACTCGCCCGACTCGTAGAGACCGGGGCGCCCGACTCCGACCTTGTAGCGCATGGCCTGCGCGTTCGGCATCGTCCAGTATAGCTCGAACTGGTCCGGGAACACGTGAATTTCGCCCGGGGCGAAGCCTTGGGCAAAGGCGACTCTTCGCGGCTGCATGCTCGGGGGGAGATTGTAATCCGGGATCGTCTTGGAATGTGCAGTCGCAACGGTGCCGGAGAGGGCAAATCCCGCGGCGGAAAGGGCCAAAAAAGATCGGCGGTTCAGCATGTCGTGTCCTTCAGCTTCTTGAGCTGACCAACGCCGCTTCGAGAATGCTGTTCCGATTGTGTAGCCGTCGATCTCGCCGGTATGGCAGGAGTGCATCTCCTGCGAAATTCCTTTCTCCAGCTTGTGCGGATCAGGAGTGCTCCGAAGCTTGCTTCGGTCGCCAGACCCAAGCCGTGGCCCCGCAGAATCCACACCCGAGCCCTTCCAATTCTTCGAACTCAACCCAGCCAGACGTCGAGGAACAACAT
>NZ_JBELKF010000237.1:0-2732 GCF_042089775.1 Palleronia sp. | reverse complement strand
CGCGATCGCTCAGCTCGCGGCACACTGCGGAGGCACGCTGCGCGGCGACAACGAAGAGATCTTCGTCGGCGCAGGCTCGAACATTCAGGAAAACTGCGTCCTGCATACCGACCCCGGATTTCCGCTGACCATCGGCGAGAACTGCACAATCGGCCACAAGGCCATGCTCCACGGCTGCACCATCGGCGACGAGAGCCTGATCGGAATGGGCGCGACGGTGCTGAACGGCGCGAGGATCGGCAAGAACTGCCTGGTCGGGGCAGGCGCGCTCGTTACCGAGGGCAAGGAGATTCCGGACGGCAGCCTCGTCCTAGGTTCTCCCGGCAAGGTTGTGCGACAGCTTGATGCGCAGGCGATCCAGCGGCTGAAGGCGTCGGCAATCCACTATCAAGAAAACGCCGCGCGCTTCGCCTCGACCCTGACGCCGCTGACATGAGCACCGTCGTCCGCCGCACCCCTTGGCCCGAGGGAACCGCCCGTGCACTCAGCACGCCCTTGCAACCGTCTGTCGTCTACTGCGCCGAAAGCCCCGACGCGCTCGACGCAATCTACGAAGGGCGCGATGCTGGCTTCACCTATGCACGCGAAGCGCATCCAAACGCCGAGGTGCTGGCACGCAAGATAGACGCACTCGAGGGGCTGACGGGCGGGCTCATCCTGGGATCGGGCATGGCAGCCGTGACATGCGCACTGATGGGGCTGTTGAAGGCCGGCGATCACGTGGTCGGCGCGGATCGGCTTTACGGTCGGTCGCTGCGGATGATGGCAGACGATCTGCCGCGGTTCGGGATCACCAGCAGCCTCGCCGACATCACAAATGCCGAGGCAGTACGCGCGGCGATCCGCCCCGAGACCCGGATGATCCTGGTCGAGACCGTGTCGAACCCGGGCCTGCGCGTGGCCGATCTAGATGCAATCTCGGACATCGCGAAGGGGCAGGGTGCGCTATTGATGGTGGACAACACCTTCACCACGCCGCGTGCCCTTCGTCCGGCCGAGCATGGCGCGGATATCGTCCTCCATTCAGTCACGAAGCTGCTGGCCGGCCATGCAGACGTGACGCTGGGCTATGTCGCGGCCGTCGATCCCGAGCAGACCGCGCAGCTTCGGACCTTCGCCACAACGCTCGGACTGACGCCGAGCCCGTTCGACTGCTGGCTCGCCGAACGCGGCCTCTACAGTTTCGAACTGCGCTATGACCGGGCCGAGGCAACGGCGGCGCTGCTGGCCGACCGGCTGGACGGGCTGCCGGGCGTGCGCCGCGTGCTCTATCCGGGGCGGGCCGACCACCCCGACCACGCGCGGGCGGCTCAGCTGCTGAACGGGCGCTTCGGCAACATGGTAACGTTCGAGATTGATGGTGGCCGCCCCGCCGCGAACCGCTTCGTCCGCGCGGCCGAGCAGATCGCCTTCGCCCCGACGCTGGGCGATGTGGCGACCACGATCAGCCATCCTGCGACCTCGTCGCACCGCGCAATGTCGCCCGAACAGCGCGATAGCCTGGGATTGAGCGAGGGTGTCTTCCGCGTCTCAGTCGGGATCGAGCCGGCGGACCTGCTCTGCGACGAGTTCGAAGCGGCCGTCCGTGCCGCGGCGCAGGGGTAGGGGCCATGGCGATGCCGCTGGCAGCCGATTTGATCGGAGCCCTTCCCGGTCCGGCCCTCCTAATTGGAAAGTCCCAGCGGATCGAGGCGGCCAACGCCGCCGCCGAGGGCCTGTTCGGTGCGGGGCTGCTAGGTCGCCACTATGCCGTAGCGATCCGCCAGCCGTCGATCCTCGAGGCGATAGAGGCAGTTCAGGGTGGCGCCGCGAGCGCCAACGCCCGGTATCTCGCCCGGCGCGACGGGCGTGACACAACCTGGAAGGCGCAGGTCAAACCGATTGGCGACACGTTTCTCGTCACCCTTGAAGATCTCTCCGCCACGGAAGAAGTCGACCAGATGCGCCGCGACTTCGTCGCCAATGTCAGCCACGAGCTCAAGACACCGCTGACCGCCATGATCGGCTTCATCGAGACGTTGCAGGGCCCCGCCCGCGACGATGCTGCCGCTCGCGCACGTTTCCTGGCCACCATGCAGCGCGAGGCACAGCGGATGCATCGGCTGGTCGAAGATCTGCTCTCTCTCAGCCGGGTCGAGGCGACGGAGCGGATGCGCCCGCGCGATACCGCCGACGTGGCGCTGACGCTCGCCTCGGTCCTGACGATGCTGGCGGGCAAGGCCGAGGAAGCTGGCGTGACCGTCCAGTTCGCCCGGCCGGACAAGCCCGTGCTGATTAATGCCGATCCCGATCAGCTGCGGCAGGTGTTTTCTAATCTGGTGGAAAACGCCATGAAGTACGGCGCGCAACGTGTCGAGCTGCACCTGGCCGAGAGCGAGCACATCCCCGAGCTGCGCCGGCCCGGTGTTGTGGTGGATGTTATCGATGACGGTCCAGGGATCGATTCCATGCACCTGCCGCGCCTGACTGAACGGTTCTATCGCGTTGACACCCACAGGTCGCGCGAGGTGGGCGGAACGGGTCTTGGCCTCGCGATTGTTAAGCATGTCGTCTCACGCCACAGGGGTCGGCTGCGCGTTGCGTCCAGCGAAGGCGAGGGAAGCGTCTTCACGGTTTGCTTGCCACGCGAACCCTGACTTAGGGTGCAGGCTTCGGTGATGCATCGCTACAGCGGCGTTGCTTCTGATGGACGAGCCGTGCTCGGCACTGGACCCGATTGCGACCGGGCAGGT
>NZ_JBELKF010000236.1:0-2739 GCF_042089775.1 Palleronia sp. | reverse complement strand
CCGAGCGTGATCGGCCCGCTCCGGCCGCCGGGCGCATCCATCACGGCGGTGCCGTCAGGCAGGCGCACGGCGCCCGTCTCGAAGGCCGCCTCGATCAGGTTCATTGGCGGTGCGCCCATGAAGCTGGCCACGAAGGTGGAGGCCGGGGAATGATAGATCTCGGCGGGAGTGCCGATCTGCTCAATCACCCCGCCGTTCAGCACGATGATCCGGTCGGCCATGGTCATCGCCTCGACCTGATCATGGGTGACGTAAATCGAGGTCACGCCGAGCCGGCGCTGGAGCGCCTTGATCTCGATCCGCATCTGGTTGCGCAGCTTGGCGTCGAGGTTCGACAACGGCTCGTCGAAGAGAAACAGCGCAGGGTCGCGCACGATGGCCCGGCCCATGGCGACCCGCTGGCGCTGCCCGCCCGAAAGCTGCGCGGGCTTGCGGTCGAGGTGGTCGGTCAGGTTCAGCATCCTGGCGGCCTCTTCCACCTTGGCGGCGATCCGGTCCCTTGGCGTTCCACGGTTCGCCAAGCCGTAGGCAATGTTGCGGCGCACGGTCATATGCGGGTAGAGCGCGTAGTTCTGGAATACCATGGCGATGTCGCGATCCGCCGGGCCCACGGTGTTCACCTCGCGCCCGTCGATGGTGAGCGTCCCCCCGGTGATGTCCTCCAGCCCTGCGATCATCCGCAAAAGCGTGGACTTGCCGCAGCCCGACGGGCCGACGAGCACCAGGAATTCGCCATCCTCGATCTGGAACGAGGTGGGCCGCACCGCCTCGAAGCCGTTGGGGTAGACCTTGTGGACGCGGTCCAATGTGACTTTTGCCATCCTTGTCGATCCTTACTTGTCGGACTCGGTGAGGCCCTTCACGAACCACCGCTGGAAGAAGACGACGACCAGTACAGGCGGCAGCACCGCCAAGATCGCCAGTATGTTGGAGCGGCCGAATTCTGGGATGTGGCCGCCTTCGAGACCTTGTGTAATCTGCTTGATCCCCTGGACGAGGGTGAACTTGCCCTCCTCGGTGGAGACCATTGTCGGCCAGAGGTACTGGTTCCAGCCGAAGACGAACATGATGATGAACATCGCTGCGATCATCGTCCGCGACAGCGGCACCAGGATGTCGATGAAGAATTTCACCGGTCCCGCGCCGTCGATCTTGGCCGCCTCCAGAAGCTCTTCGGGCACGGACATGAAGAATTGCCGGAAGAAGAAGGTCGCCGTGGCCGAGGCGATCAGCGGCACGATCAGCCCGGTCCAGCTGTTCAGCAGGCCCAGCTTCTGGGTGATCTCGTAGGAGGGAACGATCCGCACCTCGAGCGGCAACAGCAGCGTGGTGAAGATCAGCCAGAAGGCCAGCGTGGCGAAGCGCAGGCGGAAATAGACGATGGCATAGGCGGCCATCATGGAGATGACGATCTTGCCGAGGGCGAATCCCAGGCCCAGGATCATCGAGTTGCGGAACATGTTGAGCCCCGTCGTCTCGCCCGAAAAGCTCATGCTCTCGGTCAGCGCCTTGTCGAGGTTCGGCCAGAACCGGTCGCCGATCTCGAAGGAGGGGCCGGTCCGCATGATCTGCTCGTCGGGGATGGTGCTCATCTGGACCAGCATCAGGAGCGGCGCCAGCATGAAGAGGGCGCCGGCGATCAGCACGGCATGGTTGCCCACCGCGTCCCAGCGCAGCGGCCGGCGGTGACGCCGCGCCGAGGCCACCGGACGGGCGGCCCGGGCCTGCTCCGGCGGCAGGAGGATGGTGTGGGAAAGCTCGGCCATGATGCGCCTCAGGTGTAATGGATGCGCCGCTCGACGAGGCGGAACTGGAAGACAGTGAGCGCCAGCACCAGCACCATCAGCACGACCGATTGGGCGGAAGAGCCGCCGATGTCCTGCCCGCGGAAGCCGTCGAGATAGACCTGGTAGACGAGTGTCACCGGCTGGTCGCCCGGGTTGTTGCGCAAGATGGTGTCGATCATCCCGAAGGTGTCGAAGAGCGAATATGTGATGTTGATGATGAGCAGGAAGAACCCGGTCGGCGCCAGCAGCGGGAAGGTGACGGTCCAGAACCGGGAGACGCCCGAGTGGTTGTCGATCAGCGCGGCCTCGCGCACGGCGCGCGGGATCGACTGCAGCCCCGACAGGAAGAAGATGAAGTTGACCGGCACCTGCTTCCAGACGCTCGCCACGATCATCGCGAAGGCCGTGTCGAAATATTCGAGCCGGACCCGGAGCAGCCAGCCGAACTGGGCGAAGAGCTCGGTCAGCGGGCCCCAGCGCTGGTTGAAGACGATGAGCGCGATGAAGCCGGCCACCGGCGGCGCCACCGCATAGACCCACATCATCAGCGTCCGGTAGGTCCTGGCGCCGCGCAGCACCGTGTCGGCCTTGACCGCAAGAAGCAGCGCGATGGCCAGCGAGAAGAAGGTCACGAGAGAGGAAAACCACAGCGTGAACCAGGCGTTCTTCATGTATTGGGCGCTGTCCCACAGCCGGGTGTAGTTTTGCAGCCCCACGAAGGTCTCGCCGAAACCGAAGGGGTCTTCGAGGAAGAAGGAGGATCGCAGGGCCTGCCAGGCGGGCCAGTAGAAAAACAGGCAGATGATCGACAGTTGCGGCAGGAGCAACAGGATCGGCAGCCAGGGATTGTCGACGCCGGCGCGTTTCATCGAAGGGTCCTTGAACGGGGGGGGGCGGCCGCCCGGGGCGGCCGCCTTGGGTCTTGTGCCCGCAGGCTCAGTTGATGGCGGTC
>NZ_JBELKF010000235.1:0-2739 GCF_042089775.1 Palleronia sp. | reverse complement strand
GTATTCGCCCGAGAGCAGACCGTTCACCCGGCTCGACACTTCGGGCACTTCGACGAAGGTGATGCGTTCGAGCGGCGGGCGCCCGCCCCAGTAGTCGTCGAAGGCGTGCAGGGTTAGCGACACGTCGGGGCGATGCTCTTCGACGTAGTAGGGGCCGGTGGTTACGGGCTTGGCCGCCCAATCCTGATAGGTCGCGGCCTCATCCCAGGCACGGCGGTTCAGGATCTGGCTGCCGCCTGCATAAAGGCGGCCTTCCAGCGTGACGTCAGGCGTCGCATTGTGGAACCGCACGGTATATTTGTCGACGATTTCCACGCCTGACAGCGACGGCCATTTGCGGCGGCCGATGCCTGGCACGCTCGCGGGAATGTCCTTGGCGGTATCGGGTTTGAAGTTCTCGGCGAAGATCGTCTTGCCGCCGGCCGGCTCGGTTTCGCCGAACACCCGCTCCTTCGAAAACGAGAAAGCCACGTCCTCTGCCGTCATCTCGTCGCCGTTGTGGAACTTGACGCCCGGACGCAGCTTCAGCTCCAGTGTCTTGTCGTCGATGCGGGTCCACTCGGTGGCCAGGCCCGGCACCGGACCCTGATCGCCCATCCAGTCGCGCAGGATCAGGCCTTCCCACAGGTTCGGATAGAGTATGCGCTCACCCACGTTGGACTGCTCGTTCCACGGGTCTAGCGTATTGTTGTTGGTGATCTTCTGCACCGCGATTGTCACCGAGGGACGAGCCCCCTGCGCCCGCAGATAACCGGGCAGCATGAGTCCGCCGGCAGTGGCGCCCATCAGGCCAAGCGCATGGCGTCGGTTAAGTCTGATCATCTCTGTCTCCTGGAATGCCGGGCATCCGGGGGATGTGCCGGGGTGGGTTTCTGTTGCGGCTTTGCGTCGCCGCCGTTGAACCCGCCAGATGTGACAGTTCCGAAAAGCTTCCGTTACGGTTTCGCGAAAGGTGGAGTGACGCTCCGGTTTCTGAACTTCGAGTGAAGTATTGTAATCATGCCGTCACGAAACAGTCGTAGCCGAGTGCCGTCGGAGGTGCCTGTGAGGACCTCTCGATGCGCAATTCTCAGGTCGGCCTCGGTCGGCGCACCCCCAAAGTAACGGAGCCTCGGATGACCTCACTTCCCGTACTCGGCGCAGCCATGCCGCTCGATGTTCTCGAAACTCACCGCGATTGGGTCATCGCCGATCAGCGCGATCTCGAACTCCAGGACTTCATCACCGCGGACGTTCTCAACAGCGACTGGATGCCCCGCGTAGACTGTGCCCGCAGACTGCTGGACGGCTACACGGGTCGGCTTGGCATCCACGGTCCGTTCTGGGGGCTTACTTTGGCCAATCCTGATCCCGAATTGCGAGCGCTGGTCACCAGACGGATGGAGCAGGGATTGGCGGTCTGTGAAGCCCTTGGCGCGACCCAGATGGTCATCCACAGCCCCTATTCGACGTGGATGCACAACAACCTCGACAACTTTTCAAACGCCCGGCAGGATGTGGTGGAACTGGTGCATGCCACACTCGACCCGGTGATCGCGCGCGCCGAAGGGGCCAATGTGACGATGGTTCTCGAGAATATTGAGGACAAGGATCCCGATACCCGCTGCGATTTGGCCCGCAGCTTCGACAGCCCGGCGATCAAGGTCTCGATTGACACCGGCCACGCGCACTATGCGCACGGCTCAACTGGGGCCCCGCCGGTCGACTACTACGTCCACCGCGCCGGAGACTTGCTGGAGCACATCCACCTTCAGGATGCCGATGGCTATGCCGACCGCCACTGGGCTATCGGCAAGGGCACCGTGAACTGGCCTGCGGTCTTCGCCGCGCTTGCTCCGTTGAAGAGCAAACCCCGCCTGATCATGGAGCTTCGAGACAAGACGGGCATCCTCCCATCGGCTGAATACCTCGCCAACCTTGAACTCGCCCGCTGATACCGGAGCAGCCCAGAATGTGCGTGAATACGCGAGGCAATGAGATGACCGACCTGATTTGCTTCGACTGTGACGGCGTCCTCGTGGACAGCGAACTATTGGCCGCCCAGACCACGGTCGATTACCTCGCGGAACTCGGCATCCAAGTGACCCGAGCAGAAGCTTCGGCGCTTTTCACTGGCAAAACCGCTGAGGCAGCGCGCGAAATCATACGCAACACCTATCAGGTGGATCTAACCGCGCGTCATACGGCGCGTTTCGATCTGCTGCTGTTTCAGCGGTTCCGCGCGCGGTTGAGACCTATGTCCGGCATCGCGGATGTCCTTGCCGCGCTGCGCATCCCCTCGTGCGTTACCTCGAACAGCGGCCACGCTCGTCTTGCCCTGGCGCTTGGCCTCACCGGATTGGCCGACCATTCCGAATGCCGCGTCTTCAGTGGCGAGGACGTTGCACAGGGCAAGCCTGCCCCGACCTGTTCTTCCATGCCGCCACGCGCCTTGGAGTGGATGTGCGACGTTGCGTAGTGATCGACGACAGCGTGACCGGGATCACCGCAGCGATGGCCGCCGGAGCACAGGCTATCTGTTTCACCGGCGCTAGCCATGTCGAACCGGGTCATGCAACCCGGCTAAAGGAAGCGGGTGCGTCATGCGTCGTCAGCACGGCACCGGACCTGGCTGTGCTTCTGCAGCCCGAGGCCGCATGAGCCATGACAGGGCAATGACAGCATCCTTTCCGGTGGGAGCGTGCTGGAACAAGTCTGGCTTCGACCGCGAAGGAATGCTCAAGATGCCCGATAAGACAC
>NZ_JBELKF010000010.1:0-67073 GCF_042089775.1 Palleronia sp. | reverse complement strand
CTCGGCCTCGGCGACCACCGCGTCCATCGTGCAGGCATTCAGGTCCAGCCGGATCCTGTTGTGGATATCGTTCGGCTCCGTGCGCGCTGCGCATGGTTCAGCTTTGCTTTCGGCACTCCAAAAACGAGCCCTCGGACGATCCCGATGCGCTTCACCTTGTTGCAGATTATCGAAGAGCGGCCTGTCAGTGCGTCTGTGACACCTTCAAACTCTATCGCTTGTCCGATCTCAGAAGAGCCGAGAGATGTCAGGATGCCGCTGAAATCGTCGGCGTAACTCGAGACCAGATAGTGGCACAGAATTGGGCGATAACAGCGGCGGACCGCTCGTCCTTCTCGCGCCGATATGAGGCTGCGAAGGCGGCGTCAGTTCGAGCGGATCCGCCAGCGACGACAAGAGGCCGTCCCTGCCGCTGCCGAGGGAAAATGTGCATCCGGCGGCGGCAGAGGCTTACTGCGCTCCCGTCACCCGCCAGATGACGTCCCCGACGTCGTCAGCCATCAGCAGGGACTTCTTGTCCGGGCCGATCGCGACGCCAACCGGGCGCCCGAAGCAGGTCTTTTCGTCATCGGACAGGAAGCCCGACAATATGTCCCGCGGCGGCCCGGAGGGTCGACCATCTTTGAACGGCACGAAGATCAGCTTGTAGCCGCTCAGGGTCGAGCGGTTCCACGAGCCGTGCTGACCGATGACCATGCCGCCCGGGTAGCCGGGCAACGTCCCTTCGGGCATCCAGCACAACCCCAACGAGGCCGTGTGCCCCCCGAGCGCGAAATCGGGCTTGATCGCACGAGACACCAGCGCCGCATCCTGCTCGACGCGGTCGTCCACGATCTTTCCCCAGTAGCAGTAGGGCCAGCCGTAGAAGCCGCCGTCCTGCACGGACGTCAGGTAGTCCGGCGGCGTTTCGTCCCCCAGCCCGTCGCGTTCGTTCACCACCGTCCAGAGGGCGTTCGTCGTCGGCTCCCACGCCGTGCCCACGGGGTTGCGAAGGCCGCTGGCAAAGATGCGAGCATTGCCTGAGGAGAGGTCAAGCTCCCAGATCGCTGCCCGCCCCTCTTCGGCCTCCATGCCGGCGTCGCCGATATTGCTCAGCGAGCCCACGCCGGCATAGATCTTCGTGCGATCGGGCGAGACGATCAGGCTGCGGGTCCAGTGGCCGTGCGGCTTGAAATCGACGAGCTTGTTGCCCGGCCCGTCGATCCGCGTCGCGCCCTCCCGGTAGGGGAAGGCGACGATCCCGTCCGTGTTGCCGACGTAGAATGTCCCATCCACGAGCGCCATGCCGAAGGGCTGGTTTTGCCCGTCAAGAAAGACCTCGCGCCGCTCGGCCACCCCGTCGCCGTCGTCGTCGCGCCAGAGGGTGATGCGATTCGCGCTGACCCCGATCGCGCGCGCGCGCCGCATCGTTGCCTGTGCCGCGCGGTCGAACAGCGTTTTCGGAGGGCCGGGCTGCTCCTTCGACTCGGCCACGAGAACGTCGCCATTCGGCAGAACCTCGACCCAGCGCGGATGATCAAGGTCCGAAGCGAACGCGTTTACCTTCAGCCCTGGCGCCGCCGTTGGAACATGGCCGTCTTCCCAGCCCCGTGCCGTCGGCATCTTCAGGGTCATGATCCCCTGCTTCTTTGCGTCCGGGATCGTCGGGCTCGCACCGACCGCCTGTGCCGCCGGCGCACCTATGCGCCTCAGGGCGACCATCGTGCCGCCAACCAGGGCCGTCGCCCGTGCCAAAAAATCCATGTGCTGCTCCGATGCTTCTCGTGTTGGTTCCCGCCGCGGCAGTCCGCGCAGAGTGCTGCTGGCCGCTAACATTAAGTACCCCGCGAGCCTTTTGCAGCATCGAAGTAGGGGAAAGGCGGCCCCCCGGCTTCGGATGCGGCGCCGGGCACTCCGAGTCACTGGCTAAAGCCGGCACGGGCGCTGAATGGCGTGTCGATGATGAAGCGCGGCCTATCCCTCTACTTCAAGACGTCGCCCGGGATCATCCGCCAGATTTTGATGATGTATGTCCGCTTCCCGCTGTCTCGCGTCCGGTGGCATCGCTTTGGTCCATTGTCCGCGTTCGAGATCCGGAAGCGCCGGAACGATGACTCGCGGTCGAACAAGTGCACCTTGACGAGATGCTCGTGAAGATCAACGTCGAGCGGTGGGTCACCAGGGCGGGGTACGAAATCTGCTGCCGCCCGGATTTTTTGTCTCCACATTTTAGCTAGCAGCTCTAAAGCCGAGCCAGTTTCAAGTCGAACCGAATGCCGCTTTCGCGGCCTCGGCACGGCATGGAGAGTTGCCTTTGGTGGAGCTTCGAGGCTCTTTCGGATCCGCCTGACAGCATCAAGGGACAAGATCTCCAAGGCTGATCGTGTAAGTGGCGAAGCAGGGCGCGCTTCTTGTCCTCTCTCCACGCGGTGGGCTGCTGGACGAATCGGCGCCGGAGTTTGGTCGGCTAGCAGACGCCGGGCTCAAAGTCGCCGCGATCGAGCAGGCGGTGCTGGACCACCGCTGCTGTCAATGCCGCAGGTGGTGACGCTGCCCGGCGTCGCAGGGCGCACCTTGGACAATGCCGATCGGATGGTGTCTCACTGGGCTGACAACATCTGCGCCCATGCCACGGGCCGCGGGATCACGCCGGAATGTCTGGCAATTCACTGATCGGCGCAGGGAAATCGAAAGGGGGAGGAACGGCGATGGACGGATCGAAAACGAGGGCGAGAAGCGGCGGACAGGTGCTGGTGGACCAGCTTCTGCTACACGGCGCGGACTGTGCCTACTGCGTACCTGGCGAGAGCTATCTCGAGGTGCTCGACGCGCTGTACGACGTGCGGGACCGTTTCACGCTTTACAACGCGCGGCACGAGGCGGGTGCGGCGGACATGGCCGAGGCCTATGGCAAGCTAACGGGCAAGCCAGGCATCTGCATGGTCACCCGCGGCCCCGGCGCCTGCCACGCCGCCGTCGGCGTCCACATCGCCTCTCAGGATTCGACACCAATGATCCTGCTTGTGGGGCAGGTGGGGCGCGACACGCTGGACCGCGAGAGCTTTCAGGAGATCGACTACCGACAGATGTTCGGGTCCGTGGCCAAGTGGGCGGCGCAGATCGACGATGCAGCGCGCGTGCCGGAATACATGGCCCGTGCCTTTCGCGTCGCGACCTCGGGCCGTCCGGGCCCGGTGGTGCTGGCATTGCCCGAGGACATGCTGACCGACATGGTCGACGTGTCCGACGCGGAACCCTACGTGCCCACGCAGGCCGCCCTGTCCGAGGCGCAGGCCGACGCGGTGATCGACGCGCTCAAGGGGGCCGAGCGTCCGCTGATCCTGGTCGGCGGGCCGGGCTGGACTGACGAAGGCGCCGAGGCCCTGCGCCGCTTTGCCGAGGCGAACGACCTGCCCGTCGCGACCTCGTTCCGGCGGCAGGACGTCATCGACAACCGCTCCGACGTCTATGTGGGCGATTTCGGCACCGGCGTCGCGCCGAGCCTCGTCAAGCGGCTGGCCGAAGTCGACACGCTCCTGGTCATCGGGGCGCGTCTGGGCGAGATCACCACCCGGACCTACGCCACGCTTTCCGTGCCGACCCCGGCGCAACGGGTGATCCACATCCACTGCGATCCTGACGAGATCGGGCGGGTGTACAGCCCCCATCTGGGCTTGGCGGCCGGCGCGACCAAGGCGGCGCTGATGCTCGCGGAACGCACGGCCGCGACGGGCGCGCCACCCGACTGGCGGCGCACCCTGCGCGAGGAGTATCTCGCCGACAGCGAGCCGCCGCCGCATGACTATCCGCTCGACATGGGGCAGGCGATGGCGGACGTGCGCGACCTGCTGCCGGTTGACTGCGTCACGACGCTGGACGCGGGCAACCACACCGGCTGGGCGCAACGGTTCCTGCGCTTCGGGCGGCCGGGGCGGCAGATCGGATCGACCTGCGGCTCTATGGGCTATGCCGTCCCCGCGGCGGTGGCGACATCGCTGCAGAACCCTCGGCGGCAGGCGATCGCCTTCGTCGGTGACGGCGGCTTCATGATGAGCGGGGCCGAGCTTGCCACCGCCGTCCAGCACGGCGCGCGGCCCATCGTGCTGCTGTTCAACAACCGAACCTACGGCACGATCCGCATGCATCAGGAGCGGGAGCACCCGCGCCGCGTCTCGGGCACCGACATCGTGAACCCCGACTTCGGGCTGCTCGCCCAAGGCTACGGCGCAGCCTACGCGCGCGTGACCGAGACGGCGCAGTTCCGTCCGGCGCTCGAAGCCGCGTTCGGTCACGACGGCCCCACGGTGATCGAACTGGTGACCGACCCCGAGCGCATCTCGACCCGCACGACCGTTGCCAGGCTCCGTGGGGAGGGTTGAGCGATGAAGACCCGCAAGCTGGGTGCCCAGGGGCCCGAAGTCTCGGCCATCGGTCTTGGCGCCATGAATATCTCAGGCTTCTACGGCCCGGCGACGGAGCAGGAGGCATTCGCCCTCTTTGACCGGGCGCGCGAGCTCGGGGTGGACCACCTCGACACCTCGAACGTCTACGGCAAAGGCCATTCCGAAGAAGTGATCGGGCGCTACGTCGCAGAGCGCGGCGACGTCTTCCGCGTTGCCACAAAGGCCGGGATCTGCACCGATCCCGATACCGGAGCGCGCTATTTCGACAATAGCGCCGAGCACCTCACCGCATCGCTGGACGCCAGCCTCGCGCGGCTCGGCGTCGATTGCGTGGACCTCTTCTACGTCCATCGGCGCGAGGCCGACCGGCCGATCGAGGAGGTGACGGAAACGCTCGTCGGTCTTGTTCGCGCCGGCAAAACCCGCGCCTTCGGATTCTCCGAGATCGCGCCCGCCTCGCTGCGGCGCGCCGCCGCGGTTCATCCAGTCGCCGCCGTGCAGTCGGAATACTCTCTTGCCACACGTGCGCCGGACTTGGGTCTCGTACAGGCTTGTGCGGAGCTCGGCACAGCGCTTGTCGCCTTCAGCCCGTTGGGCCGTGGCCTTCTGACCGACACACCGCCCGACAGAGCCCGCGCCGAGGAAACCCCCTTCCTGAAGTCCAACCCGCGCTTCGTTGAGCCGAACCTGAGTGCGAACCTCGCCGCGACCGACCGCCTTCGCGCGATTGCGGCAGAGATGGAGCAGCCGGCCGCATCGCTTGCCAATGCGTGGCTGCTCGCACAGGGAGACCATGTCCTGCCGATCCCCGGCACGCGCGATCCGGATCATTTGGCCGAGGCCGTCCGCGGGGCAGAGCTTACCCTCGCCCCCGAGGACCTCGCCCGGATCGAGCAGGCGCTGCCCGTGGGCTGGGCCCACGGCGATCGCTATTCGGAAGCGCAGTGGAACGGGCCGGAGCGCTACTGCTGACGCCCCTGCTGCAGGCAGCTCGCTTCTGTGCCTCTGACACTTGCGTTTCGTCCTGTCGCACGGGCGCCGCATCTGGTTTATCGACCGGGGAGGGAGCCACGCGGAGCCCATGACGAACCCGATCCTCTGAAGCGCGGCGACCGCACGCCGACGCGGACCGGGCAATTTCGTGGTTCACATTGCCCTTGCATCCCGGGGACGAGGCTAGGACCCATTGATCACCGCATTGCCCCGCTCGACCGCAGCGATGGCTATGGGCAGCTTCAACGTGACCTTCCAAGGGCAAGTTGATTCAACCCACCGCCTGATCGAGCCCACGTAGAGCATCCCACTCGCAGAGTCAGAGCTCTCTCTCCATCTGCGACGGCTTCATCGGCGTGCCGAGGCTGCCGGAAGGGCGCATCCACGCCAGCACCGACGCGGCCTTCGTCAGTCTTGCTCTCTTGCAGCCAGCATCACGATCAGGGCATCGGTCTCGTCGAGCAGCCTTTCGATGCGGTCGCGCCCGACCGACGCTTCGATCTCGGCGTAGATCGCAGCACTTTCGGGGGCGATCTTTCGGATGAAGGCCTGCCCGTCTCGCGTCAGGTTGATCAGGGTCCGGCGCCCGTCATTCGGGTCCCTGCGCACCGCGATCAGGCCGCGCGCCTCGAGCGCCTTGAGGATCCGCGACAGGGACGGGGCGAGGATGGATGCGCCCTTGGCCAATTCTGACGCGTCCATCGCCTCGGCCTCGTCCAGCACCCGCAGCACCCGCCATTGCTGTTCGGTCACGTCGTGGGCGTGCAGCATCGGGCGGAACCGCTCCATCAGCACCTCGCGCGCGCGCAGCAGCGCCATGGGCAATGTCCGGCGGGTCCGAGCAAACCCGGCGCCTGCGCTCCTGCTGGGGTCGGGCATGTGGTCTGGCTCTCCCTTGTCATCGCAGAATTTAATTCACGAGTTAATTATTGACAAGCTGCGAGTTTGTTAACACGTTAAGCGTAAGGGGAGGAGCAGTCTTGCCGCATCTTTCGATGGAGTATTCGCCGGCGCTGGAAACGTGCGTCGACATGGGCGCGGTGTGCCGTCGACTGCACACCGCCATGGTCGACGCGGGGATCTTCCCGCTCGCCGGGATCAGAGTGCGGGCTTTCCGCGCCGATCATTGCATCGTGGCCGACGACCTGCCCGAGAATGGCTTTCTCGCCATGACGCTGAGCGTCGGGGCGGGCCGTTCGACCGAGGCCCTCAAGGCCGCGGGAGAGGACATCTTTGCCGCTGCGCGCGACGCGCTTGCCGGGCCTCTTTCGACCCCTCACTTCGCGCTTTCCCTCGAGATCCGGCAGATCGACCCGGAACTCAGCTGGAAGGACACACCGATCCACGCCCGCCTGTCGGGCAAGGCATAAGGACATCCCATGAGCGTCGTCGACGACAACATCGCCAAGGCCAAGGGCTACCTGACCCGCTTCAGCGAGAGCGGCGTGATGCATCATATCGCAGGCGAGTCCGTGCCGGCCGCTTCGGGCAAGACGTTCGAGATCATTTCGCCGGTGGATCTGTCCGTGCTGGCGAGCGTCGCAAAAGGCAATGCGTCGGACATCGACGCCGCCGTTGCGGCCGCCAAGGAGGCCTTCAGGACGTGGTCAAAGACACCCGGTGCCGAGCGGCGCAAGATCCTCATCCAGGTCGCCGAAGCGATCGAGGCCCGTGCCGAGGAAATCGCCTTTGCCGAGTGCATGGATACGGGTCAGGCGCTGCGCTTCATGTCGAAGGCAGCGATCCGCGGCGCCGCAAACTTCCGCTACTTTGCTGATCAGGCGCCCTATGCCGAGGATGGCGAGGTCAAGCGCACGCCCACGCAGATGAACACCACGAGCCGTCGCCCGATCGGTCCGGTGGGTGTCATCACGCCGTGGAACACGCCCTTCATGCTGTCCACGTGGAAGATCGCTCCGGCCCTCGCGGCGGGATGCACGGTCGTCCACAAGCCGGCGGAGTTTTCGCCCGTCACGGCAAAGCTCCTGGTCGAGATCGCGGAAAGCGCGGGTCTGCCCAAAGGCGTCCTGAACGTCGTCAACGGCTTTGGCGAGGATGCCGGGAAGCGCCTGACCGAGCATCGCGACATCAAGGCCATCGCCTTCGTGGGGGAAAGCCGCACCGGATCGATGATCATGGCGCAGGGGGCCGCGACGCTGAAGCGCGTGCATTTCGAGCTTGGCGGGAAGAATCCCGTCATCGTATTCGACGATGCCGATCTCGAACGGGCCGTGGATGCGGCGGCGTTCATGATCTACTCGCTCAACGGCGAGCGATGCACGTCTTCGTCCCGCCTGCTGGTGCAGGACACGATCTATGAAGATTTCACCGCCCGCGTTGCCGAAGTGGCCAAGCGCATCAAGGTCGGTCACCCGCTCGACCCCGAGACTGTTGTCGGCCCCTTGATCCACCCAGAGCACGAGGCCAAGGTCCTCTCGTACTTCGACAAGGCGCGCGAAGAGGGCGCCGTGATCGCGGCGGGCGGCGAGAAGGTCGGCGACAGCGGCTGCTTCGTCGCGCCGACGCTGTTCACGCAGGCGAGGAACGACATGACCGTCGCGCAGGAAGAGATCTTCGGCCCGGTCCTGACCGCGATCCCGTTCAAGGACGAGGACGAGGCGCTGCAAATGGCCAATGACGTGGATTACGGCCTTGCCGCGTATCTCTGGACCGACGATCTGAACCGCGCGATCCGGATGACCGACAACCTGGAGGCGGGGATGATGTGGGTGAACTCGGAGAACATCCGCCACCTGCCCACGCCCTTCGGTGGCGTGAAGGCGAGCGGTATCGGGCGGGATGGCGGCGACTGGTCCTTCGATTTCTACATGGAAACGGTCAACGTCTCGTTTCCGCGCAGCCACCACAAGGTGCCGAAGCTCGGCGGCTGATCCCCGCGCTCCCGCCATTCCCGCCGCACAACCCGCGAAGAGACCCGAGATGCCCATTCCCGCCCCGAACCTCTACCCGCCGTTCAACATCCTGCGCCTCAGTCATGTGGACCTGGGCGTGACGGATCTCGCCGCCAGCAAGGCCTTCTATGCCGAGACGCTGGGCCTTCAGGTCACCGACGAGGATGACAGCGCGGTCTATCTGCGCGCCATGGAAGAGCGCGGACATCACTGCATGGTCCTGCACAAGTCCGATACACCCCACGCAAAGGCCCTGTCGTTCAAGGTCTTTGATGACGATCAACTCGACAAGGCGCACGCCTGGTTCTCGGGGAAGGGGCACGACGTCGCCTGGATCGAGCGCCCGTTCCAAGGCCGTACGCTGGCGACGACCGACTGCTTCGGGATGCCGATCGAGTTCTATTTCAAGATGGATCGCCTCGCGCCCATTCACCAGAAATATGCGCTCTACAAGGGGGTGAAGCCGCTCAGGATCGATCATTTCAACTGCTTCGCCCCGGACGTTGACAAGGCCGTCGCCTTCTACAACGAAATCGGGTTCCGCGTGACGGAATACACCGAGGACGAGGAGAGCAAGCGCCTGTGGGCCGCCTGGACCCATCGCAAGGGCGGCGTCCATGACATGGCCTTCACCAACGGGCTGGGGCCGCGGCTGCACCACACGGCCTTCTGGGTGCCCACGCCTCTGAACATCATCGACCTGCTCGACCTCATGTCGACCACCGGCTACGTCGCAAACATCGAGCGCGGGCCGGGACGGCACGGCATTTCGAACGCCTTCTTCCTCTATATTCTGGACCCGGACGGCCACCGGATCGAGATCTACTGTTCGGACTACCAGACAGTCGACACCGACCTCGAGCCGATCCGGTGGGACCTGAAGGACCCGCAGCGCCAGACCCTCTGGGGTGCGCCGGCGCCCCGGTCGTGGTTCGAGCACGGCTCGACATTCGAGGGCGTGGAGCCAGAGGCCTCGCGGCTTGGCGCGTCGCCGATCGTCGCCCCGTAGGCGTGTCGCGATGACTGAAACAACGTTCATTCGCTTCGGCAAAACTGTCTGAAGGAGTTTCCATGACACAGCTTCCCCCGCGCCTCGCCGCCTTCCACGCCAATGGCGCCGACCGCTACGGTGCCGTGACCGACCGCGGCATCATTGACCTGACGCCGGAATTCGGCGGCCGCTTCAAGGGGCTGAAGGAGGTGATCGAGGCCGGCGCGCTTCCCGACCTTCTTAGGGCCGCCGAAGGGCGCGCCCCGACATATCGCGAAGAGGATGTCGCGTTTCTCATCCCCCTCGCCAACCCTGAAAAGATCATCTGCGTCGGCGTGAATTTCCCCGATCGCAATGCCGAGTACAAGGACGGTCAGGATGCCAAGGCCCGACCGTCACTGTTCATCCGCTTCCCCCGGTCCTTCGTCGGGCACGGGCGGAATCTCGTTCGGCCGCCCGAAAGCGAGCAGCTCGACTACGAGGGCGAGGTGACCATCGTCATCGGCAAGGCCGGCCGCCGCATCCCGCGCGAGGATGCCTACGGCCACATCGCCGCCTTAACCCTCTGCAACGAGGGCACGATCCGCGACTGGGTCCGCCACGCGAAGTTCAACGTCACGCAGGGAAAGAACTGGGACGCCTCGGGCTCGATCGGGCCGTGGCTGGTGCCCTTCACCGAGGCCGCGCAGCTTGACGACATCACGCTCGAGACGCGCGTGAATGGCGAGGTGCGTCAAACCGACCGCACGGGCCGGATGATCTATGACTTCCGCTACATCGTGAACTACGTGTCGACCTTCACGACGCTGGTCCCCGGCGACGTAATCGTCTGCGGCACGCCGACCGGGGCAGGGGCGCGTTTCGACCCTCCGGTCTGGCTCAAGCCCGGCGACGTGATCGAGGTCGAGGCCCAGGGCATCGGCATCCTGCGCAACGGCGTGGAGGACGAGGCGTGACGCCGCACGACATCGAGACCGCCGCCGCCGACCTGCTCGACGCCGAAGCAACGCGTCGGCAGATCGGGCTTCTGTCGGTGCGCCACCCCGAGATTACACTGGACGACGCCTATGCAATCCAGGCAAGGCAGGTTGAGCGCAAGCTGGCATTACGGCGCGAGATCATCGGCTGGAAGATCGGCCTGACATCCAAGGTCATGCAGGACGCGCTTGGCATAGATACGCCCGATTCCGGCGTCCTCTACGACGATATGCTGTTCGCCTCGGGCGCCACGGTCCCGGCCGGCAGATTCATCCAGCCCCGCGTAGAGGCCGAAATCGCCTTCGTGATGAACGCCCCGCTGGAGGGCGACGTGACCCGCGAGGATGTGCTGGCCGCGACCGAGGCGGTCGTGCCGTCGCTCGAGATCCTCGACACGCGCATCCTCCGCACCGATCCCGAAAGCGGCCAACCCCGCAGGATCTTTGACACGATTGCGGACAACGCTGCCAATGCCGGGATCGTCCTCGGGTCGGAGCGTCATGCCGCTGACGCGTTCGACCTGCGCTGGACCGGCGCCATCGTTCGCAAGAACGGAGAGGTCACGGCTACGGGCCTTGGCGCGGCGGTGCTGGACGATCCGGTGATGGGCCTTGTCTGGCTGGCCCGTCGCATGGACAAGTACGGGCAACGCATCGAGGCGGGGCAGGTCATCCTGTCGGGAAGCTTCATCGCGCCGATCGAATGCCCGCCCGGCACTGAGGTCGATGCCGACTTCGGGCCCTTCGGCTCGGTCTCCATTTCGTTCGTCTGAGGAAGCTGCCATGCCCGCCCCGAAAAACACCTTCAAGGTCCGCCTGAAATCGGGGGAGACGCAGTTTGGTCTGTGGCTCAGCCTCGGCGACCCGAGCGTGGCCGAGCTCTGCGCCGGCACCGGCTTCGATTGGCTGGTCATCGACGGTGAACACGGACCCAACGGGCTACGCGACGTGCTGGCCCAGCTGCGCGCGGTGGGTGACAAGACCCACGTCTTGGTGCGGACGCGCGACGACAACCGGGCCGAAATCAAGCAGATGCTCGATATCGGCGCCCGCACCCTGCTGGTCCCGATGATCGAGAGCGCCGACCAAGCGCGCGAGGTCGTCCGCTCGACCCTTTATCCCCCTCGTGGCGTGCGCGGTGTCGGTGCCGCGCTGGCCCGTGCGTCGGACTACAATGGCGTCGGGGACTATCTGCAGACTGCCAATGATGAGGTTTGCCTGCTTGTGCAGGTCGAAAGCATGGCCGGCATCGCCGCGCTCGATGCGCTACTCGAGGTCGAGGGGGTCGATGGCGTCTTCATCGGTCCCGCGGACCTCGCGGCTGACATGGGCCATCTTGGCCGTCCCGGCGCGCCCGAGGTGCAGGAGGTCGTGAACGATGCCCTCACGCGCATCCGCGCGGCGGGCCGGGCGGCGGGCATCCTGACGTCGGACCGCGTGCTGGCGCAGGGCTATGTCGAACTCGGGGTAGAGTTCCTGGCTATCGGGTCGGACGTCGGTGTCCTGCGCGCCGGCCTCACGGCCCTGCGCGGCGCGTTCTGAAGACGATCCCGCGCCGTCAAGGCCTTCGTCGGCGCGGGCAACCGCTCACATCATGCTTGGGAGCCAAAGGGACAGCTGCGGTACGGCAAGCAGGATGATCAGGCAGGCCAGCATCGCGAACCAGAAAGGCATCACGCCCCGGAAGATGTCGATCAGGGGCACATCCTTGGCCACCGATTTCACGATGAACACGTTGATCCCCACCGGCGGCGAGATCAGCCCCATTTCGAGCGTCAGCACCACGAGCACGCCGAACCAGATCGGGTTCACGCCAAGGTCCATGATGACCGGCATGAAGATCGGCAGGGTCAGCACGAGCATGGCCAGCCCTTCGAGGAAGCAGCCCAGCACCAGGTATATCGCCAGGATCAGGATCAGCGTGCCGTAGAACCCGAGGTCCAGAGTGACCAGCATCTCGCTGACTTCGGCGGGCAGGTGGCTGAGCGCGATGAACGGGTTGATCAGGTGCGCCGCGATCAGGATCAGCATGACCGAGGCCGTGGTGACGATGCTGCTGCGCGCGGCCGCCCAGAAGCTGCGCAGGTCGAGCGTTCCGCTGAACGCGCCGATGATGATGACGAGCCCGGCGCCGATCCCCGCCGCCTCGGTCGGAGAGAAATAGCCGGTGTAGATGCCGCCGATCGTGATGAACACGACCACCAGGATCGGCACGGCGCCCAGGAATGCGCGGCCCTTTTCCTTCATGTCGGTCGCGGGACCCTTGGGCCCCATCTCGGGCCAGATCGAGCAGAGGATCGTGACCGTCAGCAGGAAGGCCGCCAGAAGGAGAATGCCCGGAAGGATGCCAGCCATGAAGAGCCGGCCGATGCTCTGCTCGGTCAGGATCGCGTAGATCACGAAGCCGGTCGAGGGCGGGATCAGGATGCCCAGCGTTCCCCCCGCCGCGACGACGCCGGTCGACAGGCGCGGGCTGTAGTCGAAGCGGTCCATCTCGGCCAGCGCGGTGCGGCCCATCGTCAGAGCCGAGGCAACGGACGAACCCGACAAAGCCGCGAAGCCGCCGCAGCCGATCACGGTCGCCGAGGCCAGGCCGCCCCGGATCTGTCCGATGGTCGCATAGGCGGCGTCGTAAAGCCGCCGGCTCATCCCGGTGACGCTGGCCACGTTGCCCATCAGGATGAAGAGGGGCACGACGATCAGTTCGGAATCTGAGGCGAGGGCGAAGGTCTCGGACGACAGCAGCCCGGTCGCGGCCTGCAGTCCGTTCAGGATCCAGATCCCGACGAAGCCGACGGCGAACATGGCGAAGGCCACGGGAATACGGACGAGCAGCAAGCCCAGCAGCAGGACGAGGCCGACCGTGCCGACAAGAACAGGGCTCATAGAACGTCTTTCTTGGGATGCGGCTCGAACCCGCGGTCAAGGAGCAGGCTGACGGCGCGCAGAAACATGGCGAACGCACCGATGAGCGACAGGGCGCCCAGGGCGTACTGGAACCAAGCCGTCGGCAGGCGCAGCAGGTTGGTCGAGAGGTTCAGCAACTGGCTGAGCTGGGCGCTCTTGAACACGGTGAAGGCAATCAGGATGAAGATGACAGCCCCAAGCAACGCGGAAAAGATGTCGATCGCCCGGTTCACCGCCGGAGGGAAGGAGGATTCGAAGATGTCCACGACGATATGGCCGCCGGTGCGATCGCACAGGGCCATGCCGCCGAAAACGATCAGGACCATCGTCATGGTGATCAGGTCCTGCGACCCGTAAAGCGGACTGCCGAAGTTACGGCCGACCACGTCCACGACGATCACCGCCACGACGAAAAGGAGACCGAGGGTCCCGATGATCGCGGACAGGCCAATCAGCCTGTCCGCCACTTTCTGCAGCCTGGGCAGCATCACTCGCCCCGCATGGCCGCAAGCGCTGCGTCACCGTTCACCTCGGCGACGTACTCGCTCGTCACCTCGGAGAGGGCGTCGTCGAACGCCTTGCGCTCTTCTTCGTTCAAATCGATCACGTTGGTGCTGTCGGACTCGCGTGCCGCGTTCAGCGCGGCATCGGCCGTGGCGACCCAGGCCTCTTCGGTCATCTGCGAGATCTTCTCGCCCTTGATCTCGTCGATGGCCGCTTTCGCGTCTTCCGAGAGGCCGTCATAGGCCGACTTGTTCATCACCGTGTAGAAGGTGAGCCGGCCGAGGTTCGGCCCCGTCGTCACGCTGCCGACGACTTCGTTAAGCTTGAAGTCGGACATGACGGACGCGCCGCTGATGACGCCGTCGATCAGGCCGGTCTGAAGGCCGTTATAGACCTGCGTCATGGGGATCTGCACCGGCGTCGCGCCAAGCGCTTCCATGGCTTCGGCCGAGATCGACCCGGCAACGCGCATCTTCAGCCCCTTGAGGTCCTCGGGTGTGCGCACTTCCTTATCCCGCATCATCAGGATGTTCGGCTCGGAGGCCCAGAGCGCGATCACCTCGGTCAGGGGATACTCGCCGTTCAGCTCCTCGTCGAAGGCGCGCCAGAGCGCGGCATAGCCCGGCTGGTCCAGCGGCAGGGCGCCCGGAAGCTCGAGGATGAGGCTCTTGGGGAATTGCGACGAGGTATAGCCGTGGACGCCCCAGCCCATGTCGGCCGTGCCCTGGACCACGCGGACGAACTGGTCGGCCGGTCCTGCACCGAGTTCGCCACCGTGGAAGCTGCGCAGGGTGACGGCGCCGTCGGTGCCTTCCTGGATTGCGTCGGCCAGAGGCTGGATCTGTGCCTCGTTGATGGTATGCATCGGCGGCGCCCAGTTGGCATATTTCAGCTCCTGCGCGCCGGCGGTGGTGGCCAGGGACACGGCGACGGCCGCCCCGAAGGCGATTGACGTGATGTTCATGAGGTTCCTCCCTTATGGTGCCCTTGTATCAATCGGGCATCTAATTAACAAGTTAACTGTAGGATTGGTCAGGCGGCAACTGCTTCTTTCAGATCCGCCAGACTGACGGGCTTTCCGCCTGCCAGAAGTCGGCGCGCCTTCATGTGGACGCCCGCGCTGTTGACGGTTTCGACCGCCGCCAGCCCGTGCGCGTCGAACCGCGCCACGATCCCCTCCGACACGGCCTCCTCCGTGGCGTCCGGGCCTGCAAACCCGGCGATCTGCAGCTTTCTATCGTTCTGATCTGACCAGAACCAGGGCAGGGCGGCGTATTCGGCCGTGTCGACCTTGGCGATCCGGGCCGCGATCAGGCGGGCATGATCCGTTGCCGCCTGCACGCTTTCCAACCGAACATGCTGCCCTGTGCGGACATCGGGAAAGGATGCGCAATCCCCGAGCGCCGAGATGGCCGGG
Source organism: Palleronia sp. (assembly GCF_042089775.1). NCBI lineage: Bacteria > Pseudomonadati > Pseudomonadota > Alphaproteobacteria > Rhodobacterales > Roseobacteraceae > Palleronia > Palleronia sp. The sequence continues at coordinate 51,990 of NZ_JBELKF010000010.1, read as the reverse complement.
TCCGAGGTGAGCAGGGACGCGTTCACCTTCACTCCGTTCTCGACCTCGAGCCCCGCGTCCGAGGCCAATTCGGCGTTCGGGCACACGCCCGCCGCGAGGAGCACGAAATTGGCGGCGATCCTAGTCCCGTCGGCCAGAGTCACGCCGGCCTCGTCCACGCCGACAGCGGGTTGGCCGAGGTGCAGGCGGGTCCCCCATTCGCGGTGGAGCGCGGCAAAGTACTCCGACATCAGCGGCGAGACCGCGCGGGCCATCAGCCGTGGCGCGGCTTCGATGATGTCGACCTCGTGCCCCAGCTTGCGGGCCACGGCCGCGAATTCGAGCCCGATGAAGCCGCCGCCGATCACCGCGATGCGCTGCGGGCTCGCCAGCCGGTCACGGAGGATCTGGGCATCGGTCAGGCAGCGCAGGTCGCACGCACGATCAAGCCCCTCGATCGGCGGCCGCAGATTGCGCGTGCCCGTGGCGAGGATCAGGTGATCGTAGGGCAGCCGGCGCGCCCCTTCGGGGCCGCTGACGCTGATTTCCTGCGCCTTGCGGTTGATCCGGTCGACCGTCGTTTCCGGCAGGTACGTCACCTCTTTCGACGCAAAGAAGCTCTGCGGGCGTAGCGTCAGCGCATCCGCGTTGCCGTTCTGCAGGTAGGCCTTGGACAGGGGCGGGCGCTGGTAGGGCAGCCCGGGCTCGGCCCCCACGAGGATGATCGAGCCGTCAAAGCCGTTCTGCCGCAGGCTGATCGCCGCCTGAAGGCCGCCTTGTCCCGCGCCGACGATGACGACGGATCGCGGGGTCAAATCTGGTCCTCTGGCAGGTGGACGACGAGCCCGTCGAGATCGCCCGTTAGCTTGATCTGGCAGGACAGCCGCGATCGCTCGGTCACTTCCGACGCTGCCCCTTCGAGCATGTCTTCCTCGCCATCCGCGCGGCCGCCGACGCGCTCCTCCCACGCCTCGTCGACATAGCAGTGGCAGGTGGCGCACATCATCGAGCCGCCGCATTCGCCGACGATCCCGTCGATGTCGTTCGCGACCGCGGCGTGCATGACACTGTCGCCTTCGTCGGCCTCAATGGCGGTTTGGGTGCCGTCATGGGCAACGTAGGTTACCTTGACCATGTTATCCTCCTCCTTCTTCGTTGGTCCCGCGGGCCGTGGTCAGTTGAGCACGACCGGCAGGTTGATCGGCCCGCGGAAGCCGAAGCCTTTCCAGACGACGGTCTCGGGGTCGGTCAGGCGCATGTCGGGAAATCGGTCGAACAACATGGGAAGGATGATCTTTCCCACGGTCCGCCGCGCGATATGGGCGCCAGCGCAGTGATGCGGGCCGTTCCCGAAGGCCTGGTGCGGGTTCTTGTCGCGAAAGACAAAGAAATTCTCGCCGTTCTCGTAGAGGTCTTCGTCGCGGCAGGCCGACGCCTGGACCGTCATCACCGTATCGCCCTTGGGGATCTTGTAACCGCCGAGCTCGGTGTCCTCCGTCACGAGGCGCGAGCTGACCTGGATCGGCGCGACCCAGCGGATCGCTTCCTCAAAGGCCTTGCCCCAGGCCTCTTGCGCGCGCACTTCCTTCAGCTGCTCGGGCTCGGTCAGCAGACCGTAAAGAACCGTCGCCAGCGCATCGCGTGGCTCGTTGATACCGCCGCCGATGGCGATCTTGATGTTGGCGTAGATCTGGCTCAACGGGATCGGGTCGTCCGCGTTCAGCATCACCGAAAAGGCCGAGCCGTCATTGTCCGCCTTCCGGACGGGCGTCAGCTCGTCGAAGAGCGCATCCATCTCGTCATTGGCCTTGTCCGCGACGGCGAATGGCTCCGGCTTCCAAGCGAAATTGCCCGCCCCGTCGATCAGGGCCTGCGACCAGCGCTGCATCTGCTCGTCCGTGGCCTCGGGGATGCCAAGGATATGCGCGAGGATGCGGGCCGCCAGAGGGCCGCACAGCTCCTGGAAGAGGTCGACCGTCTCGCCGCGGGGCAGGCGCGCGATGTAGTCCTCCGCGATGGCCTCGTAGAGCGGACCCCAGTCGGTCTGAATCCGCTTGGGCGTCAGCGCCGGCATGATCGCCTTGCGCTCGCTCATGTGCTCGGCGCCGTCCTTGCGCATCAGCGTATGAGCGCGGAAGGCAGGCTTCATCGGCGTGTTGGGGTCATCGCTGCTGAAGAGTTCGGGGTTGTCCTTGACCTGCTTTGTCAGCGCCGCCTTCGTCAGAAAGGTGCGCCCGGCCGATGCGACCCGCAGAACCGGGCTTTCGGCGCGCAGTCTGCGGTAGATCGGGTAGGGATCGTTGATCAATTGATCCAGCGATATCTCTTGGTCCAGCGGTGCAAGCGCCATGGTTGTCCTCCCCCAAATTCTCCTCAGTGGACTTGGTACGGGAACAGCGGGTTGATCATCAATGCGATGGAATGGTTATATCCCATCAACGGATTTGATGGAGGTCCCGATGCCGCAAGCCAGCGCCGACCCGGGCAGCATCGATTTCGCGTCCCTCGACACGCTGCGGCTCGTGCACGAGCTGGGATCGTTCACCGCAGCGGCCGAGCGTCTTGGCGTCAACCAATCGGCCGTCAGCTACACGATCGCCAAGCTGCGGAGCTGTTTCCACGACCCGCTTTTCGTCCGCGAAGGGGGGCAGCAGGTGGCGACCGACCGGTGCGAGCAGATCCTGGCGCGCTCGATCCAGATTCTCGACGCACTGGACGAGATGGTGCAGCCCGAGATCTTTGACCGCGAGCACTCGGAGCAGACGGTCACGATCGCCTGCAACTATTACGAACGTATCCTGCTCATCCCGAAGATCGTGGCCGAGCTGCGCCGTCAGGCGCCGCGCATCTCGGTCCGGGTGATCAACGCGCTGGGTGACGGCCACCAGAGGCTTCTGAAGCGGCAGGCCGACGTGTTGGTCGGCCCCTTCGGGCGGACCGAGTCCGGCTTCCATTCGCGGCGGTTCTACACCGAGGAATATGCCTGTCTGATGGACCCGGCGCATCCCATGGCGGGTCAGTCGCTCGACGCCAAGAAGTACCTCGGCCTGAAGCACGTTTACATCAACTACGGTGGCGCCTGGAAGTCCGCGTACCTGCACGAGTTGGAGGCCGCGTCATACACGCTGACCCCGACTCTCATCGTGCCAAGCCCGGCGGGCCTCGACAGCCTGCTTGCCGGTTCGGATCTCGTGGCGACGGTTCCGCGTCGGCTGGGCGAGGCGATCTCGGACCGCCTCGTCCTGTCCGACAGCCCGTTCCGGGGGGCCTTCGATCTTTCGGTGGTCTGGACCGCCCGCACCAATGCATCGGCCATGCACCGCTGGCTGCGGGACGTCATCCTCGACACGTGCCGCGAGTAGGGCGGCCGCCAAGCCGCCGGACCTACATCATGTCACGCGGAATGCGGTGCTCGTATGGCTTTCGGAAGACCTCGACCCCGTTCTCTTCGGCCACCATCTCGCCGGTCAGGATCCACTCGTTCAGAGTGCAGGCAAGCGCCGCGAAGGACGTGGTGCGAGTGTGCCAGCCGGGGCGGCTGGTTTCGCAGATCCAGTCTGCGCGGCCCCTGCTGCTGGTCGGGTCGCCCTGGTCGATGCTCCAGACCTCGTTCTGGCTCACGCGGCTGGACATGCCCGTGTCGGGGTGCTCGGACAGGCCGGTATCGCTTTCGATGTGAAGCGACGTCCGGCCGATGGTGCGATCCGTCTCGATCCAGTGCCGCGCATGCGGGTCCGTGTGCGCGATGTAGTCGGGCAGCGGGTCCTCGTTCTCGGGCTCGGGAACGTGCACGTCGGTCGCACCCTCTGGCTGGGGCAGGCCCAGCTGGATCGAGGCCGTGTCGATCGTCACCCCGGGATCGGTGGGGGCGGGAAGGATCGTCGGCCAGTAGGCCGTCGAGATCGCGGCACGCAGACGGTGGCCGGGCCGAACGCGATAGCCACAGGCGTCGAGCTCGATCGCGATGTCCACGGGCGTGTCGTGGGGCATGGGCCGGGGATGCTCGTTGCCGTCACGGTGCGCGAGGTTCAGCACCCCGAACGCGATGCGGTAGGCCGTGCCGTCTGGATGCACGTCGACCAGCCGGACGCACAGGTTGGCGAGGTCGTCGGCGCAGGACACGCGGGCGCGGAACATAGGACGTCCCAGCATGTCGAGCGGCGCCTCGAGCGGCGCGGTCTCGAAGCAGAGAGACCCCGCGTCGTCCGCGCGCTGGTCCCCCGCCAGGTCCGAACCGGGCGCAATGGTGAACCATTCGCCCGCCATCACCCCCGTATCGAGGGGCGAGCGCAGATACACCTCGCGCGGGGTCGTGGCTTCGGCTTCACCGGGACACAGATGGCCGCCGGGACCCACATGGAACGGCACCTGGTCCGGAACCGTCCACGTGTCGAGCGCGAGCCACGTGCCCTCGTCGCGGTCGCGGCGCGGGGCAGGGGGGCGGTTGCCCTCGCTGCGGTAGGCGCGCACCTGCGGAAGCGTCTCGGCACCGTTGGGCTCGTCCCGCAGCCAACGGTTCCACCACTGCACGGCTTCGGACAGGAAATCCATCCGCGGCTTCGGCCAGGCGAAATGCGGATACTTGTGGACCCAAGGGCCGACGATCGCCTTTGCGCGCGGCCCCAGCCCCTCGATCGTCTTGAACGGCGTGGTGCGGTAGCCATCGGCCCAGCCGGCAAGGACGAGCACAGGGATCTCGACCTGGTCGAAATCCTCGCAGATCGAGGCGTGCTGCCAGAATGTGTCGCGTCGCTGGTGCGAGATCCAGTCGAGCGCAAAGTTCGGCGTATGCTCCAACCGCTCGAGCCACATGTCGCGCCAGGCCTCTCCGACCAGCTCGGGATCGGGCGGACGCGACTGGAACGCCTGCATCGTCGCTGCCCAGTTCAGGTTGGCGTAAAGGTGGCAGCCGTTCTTGTAGTGGACGTCGTCGTTGTAGCGGTCCACCGTCGATGCGATCGAGATCACCGCCTTCAGCGGAGAGGGGCGAAGCGCCGCCACCTGCAGGCCATTGAACCCGCCCCACGAGATGCCCATCATCCCGACATTGCCGTTCGACCAGGGCTGCGCGGCAATCCAGTCGATCACCTCGCAGGCGTTGGCAAGCTCGAGCTCGGTGTATTCTCCGTCGATCACGCCCTGGCTCTCGCCCGAGCCGCGGATGTCAACGCGCACCCCGGCGATACCGTTGGCGGCGAAGGTTGGATAGGTGCTTTCATCCCGCTGCGCGGTGCCGTCGCGCTTGCGATAGGGCAGGAATTCGAACACGGCGGGCACCGGGTCGGCCTCGGCGCCCTCGGGCATCCAGATGCGGGCGGCCAGGCGGGTGCCGTCGGCCAGGTCGATCCAGTGGTTCTCGATGACGGTGAAGTCTCGCGTGGTCATGCGGGTCCTTGTCGTTACTGCCCGCCGCTTTCCATGCGGCGGGAGGCCAGGGCTCGTTCGAGCCAGCCGGCCTCCATCTCGGGCACTGATTTCAGAAGCAGGTCGGTATAGGCGTCGAAAGGCGGTGACAACGCCTCGCCCCGCGGACCAAAGCGTTGCAGCTGTCCGTTCAGCATCACGGCAACCGAGTCCGCGATCGCGCGCACGATGGCGATGTCATGCGTGATGAAGATGTAGGACACGCCGGTCTGTTTCTGAAGCTTCATCAGGAGCTTCAGAATGCCCTCGGCCACCAGCGGGTCGAGCGCCGATGTCGGCTCGTCGCAGATGATGAGCTTCGGCTCCGCGGCCAGCGCCCGGGCGATCGCCACGCGCTGCTTCTGCCCGCCCGAAAGCTCGGCCGGATAGCGATCGGCGAAGCCACGCCCCATCTCGATGGCGTCCAGCAGCTCCTGCACCCGCTCGCGGCGACGTCCCCCGCGCATCCCGTGGTAGAACCGCAGCGGCCGGCCGATGATCTGCGCGACCGTGTGGCGCGGGTTCACGGCCGTGTCGGCCATCTGGTAGATCAACTGGATCTGGCGCAGCTGATCCCGGCTGCGCTCCGCGAGGCGGGGCGGCAGGGGCGTCCCCTCGAACTCGACGTTGCCCCCGGACGGGGGCAGCAGGCCGGTGATGACGCGCGCGAGCGTGGACTTGCCGGAGCCGCTTTCCCCGACCACCGCCAGCGTCTGCCCCGGCGGCACGTGCAGCGACACGTCGTCGATCACCTTCGGCCCCGTGCCGTAGGAGGCCGAGATGTTTCTGAGGCGCAAGATCGCCTTGGACTGCTGCTCGGCCGGCTCCTTCACTACGGTCCGGACGTTGACCAGCGCGCGGGTATAGTCCTCTTGCGGTGCCTCGATGATCTGGCGCGTGGGGCCGTACTCGACCATCTCGCCGTGGCGCAGGACCATGATGTCGTCGGCGATCTGCGCGACGACGGCGAGGTCGTGCGTGATGTAAAGCGCGGCAGTCTCCGTCTCTTCGATCGCGCGCTTGATCGCGGCCAGCACGTCGATCTGCGTCGTGACGTCCAGCGCCGTGGTGGGCTCGTCGAATACGATGAGGTCGGGCCGCGGGCACAGTGCCATCGCCGTCATCGCACGCTGAAGCTGCCCGCCCGACACCTGGTGCGGATAGCGGCGTCCGAAGCTGTCGGGGTCCGGCAGCCCGAGCATGCCAAAGAGGTCGGCCGCGCGGGCGCGTGCCTCGGTGCGGGACATGATGCCGTGGCGGACACTCCCCTCGATCACCTGGTCGCCCAGCCGGTGGGCCGGGTTGAACGCAGCCGCTGCCGATTGCGCGACGTAGCACACCCGCGTGCCACGGATTTGCCTGATGCCGCGGGGTCCGAGGTCGAGGATGTCCTGCCCGTCAAGCCGGACCTCGCCCCCGGTGATGCGCACGCCACCGCGCCCGTAGGCGAGGGCCGCAAGGCCGATGGTCGACTTGCCCGCACCGGACTCGCCGATCAGGCCCAGCACGCGGCCCTTTTCAAGGTCGAATGAGATACCCTTGACGATCTCGATCTCGCGGGGCGTGCCGTCTTCCTCGTAGGCGCGGGCGCCGATCTGGAGGTCGCGGACCTCGAGCAGGTGATCAGCCATCCCGGCCCCCTTTCAGGCTGGACGTGCGGCGCAGCAGCCAGTCCACCACGATGTTGACGCAGATCGCAAGGACCGCGATCGCGGCGCCGGGGATCAGCGAGGCGGGCACGCCAAAGATGATCCCGTTGCTGTTGTCCTTGACCATGCCGCCCCAGTCCGCGTCGGGCGGCTGAATGCCGAGGCCAAGGAACGACAGCGTCGACAGGAAGAGGACGGCAAAGGCGAAGCGCAGCCCGAACTCGGCCAGGAGGGGCGAGAGGGCGTTGGGCAGGATCTCGCGAAAGATGATCCAGCCAGTGCCTTCGCCGCGCAGGCGCGCCGCCTCGACGAAATCCATGACGGCAAGGTCCACCGCGACCGCCCGGCCCAGGCGGAAAACGCGGGTGGAATCGAGCACCGCCATCACGAGGATCAGGATCCACAGCTCTTGCGGCAGCGCAGCCAGCACCACCAGCGCGAAGATCAGCGTCGGGATCGACATCATCAGGTCGTTGAGGCGCGACAGGCCCTGGTCGATCCAGCCGCGCACCACGGCGGCAAAGAAGCTGAGGAAGATGCCGATCGCGAAACTCAGGACCGACGCGGCAAGTGCCACGAACAGCGTCGTCTGCGCCCCGTAGACCACGCGCGACAGCAGGTCCCGGCCGAGGTTGTCGGTGCCGAGGGGATGCGTCCATGTCATCGGCTCCCACACCTGCCCGACGACCTCACGCTCGCCATAGGGGGCGATCCAGGGGGCGAAGAGGGCGGCGAAGAAGGCCAGTGCGATACCGGCCATGCCGATCCAGGCCGAGGGGGGAACGTTGCGCAGCCTCATCGCGGGTGCCTCAGCCTCGGGTTCGCCACGATCGAGATGATGTCGGCGACCATGTTCAGCAGGATGTAGACGGCGGCAAAGATGATCCCGCAGGCCTGCACGACCGGCATATCCCGCACCGTGACGGCATCGACCATGTATTGCCCCATCCCGGGATAGACGAAGACCACCTCGACCACCACGACGCCGACGACGAGGTAGGCGAGGTTCAGCGCCACCACGTTCACGATGGGCGCGACGGCGTTGGGTGCCGCGTGACGGATGATGGCGCGCAGGGCGCCGATGCCCTTCAGCTCGGCCGTTTCCATGTATTGCGACGACATGATCGACAGGATAGCCGCGCGGGTCATGCGCATCATGTGCGCGATGACCACAAGCACGAGCGTGGCGACGGGCAGGGCAATCATCTCGAGTCGCTCGAAGAAGTCCATGCCAGTATAGACCGTGGCCGGAAACGCCGCGATGCCGAACTTCACCGAAAAGAACAGCATCAGGAGGTAGCCGACGAAGAATTCGGGCAAGGAAATCGCGGCCAACGAGACGATGTTGATCAGCCGGTCGGCAAGGCGATCCCTGTAGCGCACGGCCAGCATCCCGAGGCCAACGGCAAGCGGGACCGAGATGACGGCGGCGACCGCGGCGAGGAACAGCGAGTTGCCGAGCCGGTTGGCGATCTGCCCGCTGACCTGCTGACCACTTGCCCAAGACGAGCCGAAGTCGCCGGTTAACGCGCCGCCGAGCCAGTCTAGATACCTGCTCCAGACAGGCTCATCCAGGCCAAGCTCGGCCCGGATGTTGGCCACGGCCTGCGGCGTCGCGCCCTGGCCCAGATAGGTGCTTGCGAAATCCCCCGGAAGCGCCTCGATGCCGATGAAGATCAGCAGCGACACGGCCACCAGAAGAAGGGCCGACAGCCCCAGCCGCTGCAGGATCAGCTTGGTGACGGGGGACAGGCCGCGTCGCGACCCGTCCGTGCTTGTCTCAGCCATTCAGCCAGACACGGCTGATGACGCGCCCGTTCGACAGGTCGTTGCCGATGTCGTGGACATAGCCCATCAGGCGGTTCGTCGTGGCGTTGATGTAGTCGTTGAAGACCGGCAGGATCAGCCCGCCGTCGTTGCGCACCATCAGGGCCATGTCGCGGTACAGCTCTTCGCGCCGCGCGGTGTCGAGCGAGGCGCGCGCTTCAAGCAGCATCCGGTCGAAATCGTCGCGGTAGAAATGCGTGTCATTCCACTCGGCCGAGGACACGAAGTTGGTCGAGTAGCGCGAATCCTGCGTGGGACGCCCGCCCCAGTACGAGGCGCAGAAGGGCTGCACGTTCCAGACGTTGGACCAGTAGCCATCCGCCGGTTCACGCACAACGTCGATCTCGATCCCGGCCTGGGCCGCGTTTTCCTTGAACAGAACCGCCGAGTCGACCGCACCCGGGAAGGCCGTGTCGGATGTGCGCAGAGTGATCGGCCCCTCGTGGCCCGACTTGCGATAGAAATCGGCCGCGCGGTCGGGGTCGTAGCTGCGCTGCTCGATCCCCTCGGGGAAGAGGGCGTAGGCCTCGTTCACCGGGAAATCGTTGCCGATCGTGCCGAAGCCGCCCAGCACCTGGTTCAGCATCGCCTCGCGGTCGATCGCCAGCTTCAGCGCCATGCGCAGGTCGTTATTGTCGAACGGCGCCGTGTCGCAATGCATGAGGAACGAGTAGTATCCCTTGCCCGACGTCGTGAGGATCTCGACGCTGGGCGCCCGCTCCAGCAGGGGGACGGTCTTGGGGTCGATCGTGTTGATGAAGTGGACCCGGCCAGAGCTGACCGCCGCGACGCGCGCCGTGCTGTCGTTGATGACCAGGATTTCGGCGCTGTCCACGTTGCCGCGGTCGTCGCGCCAGTCATCCTCGTTGCGGGTGAAGGTCGCACGCACGCCCGGCTCGAAGCTGTCGAGCTTGTAGGGGCCGGTCCCGATGCCCGCCTGCGGATTGTCGCGCCCGCCGTTCGGCTGCATGATCAGGTGATAATCGGTCAGGATCAGCGGCAGGTCCGCGTTGCCCGCGTCCAGCGTGATGACAAGATCACCGTTCCGGTTCTCGATCCCCGTGATCGAGCTGAGCAGGCCCAGCGCGCCCGATTGCGACGCCTCGTCCGTGTGGCGCTGCAGCGTGGCGACGGCGTCGTCCACGGTGAACTCGCTTCCGTCGTGGAAGCGCACGCCCTTGCGGATCTTGAACGTCCATTCGGCGGCGTCGGCGGACGGGCTCCAGCTTTCGGCGAGGTTCGGGACGGGGGTCCCGTCATAGGGATCGGACTCGACGAGCGTGTCGCCCCAGGTCTGGACGATGACGAACATCACCGATCCGGTCGCCGCAGCCGGGTCGAGCGAGTCCGACGATGCCCCGCCACCCAGGCCGAGCTGCAGATGCCCGCCGCGCTGCGCTTCCTGCGCGGCGGCAGAGCTGGCGAAGACCGACGCGGCGGTCGTGGCCCCGATGCCGGCAGCAAGGCTGCGCCCCATGAACTCGCGACGGCCCATGCGTCCCGCGGTGACCTGGCGTCCCAGAAACTTGACGAAATTGTCCATGATGAAGACCCTTGCTCCCTGACTGAGGCATTTTCATTGTTCTTGCTCGGCTTCAGGAGGGCACGGGACGAAGGACCTCATCCTCACTGGCGCGAGTGCGCGGACCTTAAGCGAGAAGCTCAAGCTGTCGCAACCCGATGACCACGACGCATGCCCGTTGCAGGCATATCGACATTCAGGGGTGGCGCGGCCAGAAAGGCGGCAGGGTCGCGTGCGGCGCCTGCGACGGGCACGCCGCATGCCCCGCATCTTCAGGAGGAGAAAGACATGACTGTATTGAGCAGGATCATCTGTGCAGCACTGGCCGCCGGGACCGTAGCCGGCGCGGCGGCGGCAGAGACGCGGGTGACGTACAAGTCCGCGAAATCCGGGTCGTCGTACTACCAGATGGGCGTCGAACTGGCCGAAGCCATGAAGGCCGGCACCGACGGCGAAATCTCGGTCACGGTCGAGGAAAGCCAGGGGTCGGTTCAGAACGTGATGGAGGTCCGCGCCCGTGGTGGCGACTACGTCTTCACCACGCCGCCGGCGCTCGTGAGCTCGGCGCAGGAGGGCACCGCCGCGTTTGAGGGCAAGGGGTCGCCCGCCTTCGACGAGATCCGCGCCCTGTTTCCCATCCCGTCGCTCACCATGCACTTCGTCACGTCCGAGGAAAGCGGCGCGACCGGGCTCGCCGATCTCGAAGGCACCACGATCCTGCTGGGCAAAGGGTCTTTCGGCGCCACCGAGGGCGAGAAGTACCTCGAAACCTTCGGTCTGGTGGACAAGGTTGAGATTGCCGACGCGGAACTGTCGAACGCGGTGGCGGCGCTCAAGAACGGGCAGATCGACGGCTTCGTCACCGCGGGCTCCTTCCCTGCGCCCAACGTTGTCGAAGCGGCCGCCTCGACCCCCGTCAACGTGCTTTCGATGACCGACGAGCAGGTCGAGCAGACGGGCCGCGCACGCCTCGTCATTCCCGCCGGGACCTATGCGGGGCAGGAGGAGGACGTCGTTACCACATCGCTGCCCGTCGTCGCCTACACGACCACCAAGATGGACGACGAGACCGCCTATCAGCTCACCAAGACCTATTGGGAGAACAAGGAGAAGATGGCGAACACCTCTGCGTGGTGGGGTGGCGTCACGCCCGAGCTGATGAGCAACATCACCACCGAGCTGCATCCCGGCGCCGTCCGCTACTACGAGGAAGCGGGCATCGCGATCGACGGCTCCGACCAGTGACACCGGGGCGCGACGCAAGGCACCTCGCGTCGCGCCGATCCATCCAGAACCGAGCTTTCCGCCCATGATCAACCTGCCCGAGAACCGCTTCGCCGCGGGGTTCTGGATCGCGCTCGCCGTGGCGCTTGTCGCTTATCACCTCGCGCTCGTCTTCTCGGGGCTGGTGCCCAACCTCGTCAGCCGGCCGCTGCACATGGCGTTCATCCTGCCCTTCGCCCTGGTCTTCGACGCGGGCACGCGCCTGCGGCGGATCACCGGGATCGCGATTGCCGCCCTCGGGGTGGCCGCCGCGCTGTGGGTTGCCTGGCGCAGCGACATGCTCATCGACCAGTACGGCTTCATCGAGAACGGGTTTCAGCTGGCCGTCGCGATCACGCTGCTTCTCGTCGTGCTCGAGACCGCGCGCCGTGCGATTGGCTGGCCCCTGCCGCTCGTCGCGGCGCTGGCGCTGCTCTATGGATTGTTCGGTCAGTACATTCCCGGTGAATTCGGTCATTCCGGCACCCCGACCGAGAGCTTTTTCGGCACGCTGACCATCGCCGAAGGCGGGATCTGGGGCACGCTGACCGGCGTGTCGGTGAACGTGGTCGCCATCTTCGTGATTTTCGGTGCGGTTCTGAACGCCGGTGAGGCGGGACAAGGCTTCATGAACCTCGCCGCTGCTGCTGCGGGGCATCTCAAAGGCGGTGCGGCGAAGGTGTCGGTGCTGTCCTCGGCGCTGTTCGGTTCGATCTCGGGCTCGGCCTCGGCCAACGTGGCCTCGACCGGGGCGATCACGCTGCCGGCGATGACGAAGCTCGGCTATCCAAAGCGCCTCGCGGCCGCGGTCGAGGCGGTGGCATCGTCAGGCGGCCAGATCATGCCGCCCCTGATGGGCGCCGGGGCCTTTGTCATGGTCGAACTGACCGGCGTTCCCTACACCGAAGTCATGGCGGCGGCCGCGCTTCCCGCGATGCTTTACTTCCTCGCTGTCTGGGTGGGCATCAACGCCTACGCGCGCCGGTTCGAGCTTCGCAGCGTCGACCTTACCGACCGGCCCGCACGGCGCGACGTGGCGGTGACGTCCCTCTTTTTCCTCGTGCCGTTCAGCGTCCTTTTGTGGGGCATGTTCGGGTCCGGCTTCACTCCGGAATACTCGGCAGCCCTAGCCATCCTCGCCGCCGCGCTGCTTTTGCTCGTCAACGCGCAGCTGACGTTCCGGCCGCGGCAGATTGCCGAGCGCGCCACGCTCGCGGTCCTCAACGCGGCGCGCCAGGTGTCGATGATCGCCGCGATCATCCTCTGCGCCTCGATCGTGATCGGAGTCCTCTCGATCACCGGTCTTGGCGTGAAGATCACGTCGGTCATCCTGCAGGGCTCGGGCGGACTGCTCTGGCCGTCGCTTCTGCTGACTGCGCTCGCGTGCCTCGTTCTGGGCATGGAGGTTCCGACCACCGCGGCATACGTGATCTGCGTGTCGGTTGCGGGGCCTGCGCTGGTCGAACTGGGGTTGGCGCCGCTTCAGGCGCACCTTTTTGTCTTCTGGTTCGCGCTTCTGTCGACGATCACGCCGCCTGTCTGCGGCGCCGTCTTCATTGCGGCGGGCATGATCGGCGAGAGATGGTTGAAGGTCGCGGTGACGGCCATGGCGCTTGGCGTCGGCCTCTACGTCATTCCGCTCGGCATGATCGCAAACCCGTACCTGATCGCCTTGGCCGAGCATCCGGCCTTGGCCATCTTTGCCGCAATCCGGGTCGCCCTGGGCCTGACCCTCATCTCGTCCGGTTTGATCGGGGCGAGACGCGCAGTCCCGACGATCGCGTTTTGTGCGGCCGGACTGACGATCATTTTCCTGCCAGTCTGGCTCTGAAATCGTAAGGAGCTGCCGGCGCCCGGATGGTCCGAGCGCCGGCAGCAGGTCCTGGCTTACCCGCGCAGGTCTTCGGGCAGCAGCGCAGTCGGCATGTTCTGGTAGCAGACCGGCCGCAGGAAGCGGCGGATGGCAAGCGTTCCGACGCTCGTGGCACCGAAGTTGGTGGTCGCGGGGTAGGGGCCGCCATGCACCATGGCATCCGCCACCTCGACGCCGGTCGGGAAGCCGTTCACGAGGATGCGCCCCGCCTTCCGTTCGAGGATGGGCAACAGCGGCTGGGCAGCGTCGGCGTCGCTGTCATCCATCTGCAGCGTCACGGTGAGTTGTCCGTGCAGGGCTTGCGCGATCTCGCGCACCTCGGACGCGTCGGCGGCGCGCACGACGATGCCGGCCGGACCGAAGACCTCTTGCGCAAGATCAGAGGTGCCGAGCCACTCCGCCCCGGTCACCTCGAACAGCGCGGGCGTGCCGTGCCGTGCGTCGCAGCTCGACTGGATATGCGCCTTGACCGAGCCGACGCCGGCGACCTTTTCGACGCCGCGGCGGTAGGCTTCGGCCACGCCACCGGTCAGCATGGGCTGGGCGGCCACGTCCTCGAGCGTCTTGCGCGCAGCCTCGATGAAAGCCTCCGCGCCTTCGCCGTCCTCGATGACGACGACGCCGGGGTTGGTGCAGAACTGGCCGACGCCCATGGTCAGCGAAGAGGCCCAGGCGCTTCCGATCTCGGCCCCGCGGGAGGTGCGGGCGTCGTTGAAAAGGAAGACCGGGTTGATCGAGCCGAGTTCGCCGAAGAACGGGATGGGCTCGTCGCGCGACATCGCCAGGTCAAAGAGCGCCTTGCCGCCCCCGAACGAGCCGGTGAACCCGACGGCGCGGGTCAGCGGGTGGGTGACCAGCGCCTCGCCCGCCTCTTTGGTGTTGGACTGCACAAAGCCGAAGACGCCCTTGGGCATGCCGGTCTTCTCGATTGCCGCGGCGATGGCCTGCGCGACCAGCTCGCCCGTGCCGGGGTGGCCGGGGTGACCCTTGTAGACGACCGGGCAACCCGCGGCGAGCGCCGAGGCGGTGTCGCCGCCAGCGGTCGAGAAGGCGAGCGGGAAGTTCGATGCACCGAACACGCCGACTGGCCCCAGCGGGCGCTGCATCATCCGCAGGTCGGGCCGGGGCATCGGCTTACGATCGGGGAGCGCCTCGTCGTGGCGCCGGTCAAGGTAATCGCCCTTGCGGATATGGTTGGCAAAGAGGCGGATCTGGTTCGCGGTGCGGGGCAGTTCCACGCTTTTCAGCCGGGGCTCGGGCAGGCCCGTCTCGGCCATCCCGATCTCGGTGATCTCGTCGACGCGGGCCTCGATCTCTTCGGCGATGGCTTCGAGGAACAGGGCGCGATCCTCGCGCGAGGTCCAGCCGTAGGTCTCGAAGGCAGTCTCGGCGGCTTTCATTGCCGCGTCGATCTCAGCCTTGCCGCCACAGTGAACGGTGAGGGGATCGCCCGTGACGGGGTCGGACTGGAACGTTTCGCCGCCCTCGGTCCAGCTGCCGTTTATGAAATGGCGTCCGGTGAAATTGGTCATCGTCTGCTCCGTTAGATCAGTCGTGGAAAGGGTCCGCATGAACGTGGCGCCCGAGCATGAAGGCATCGGACACGTGGATCAGCGGGGTTACGTCAACATCCGACCGCCCTTCGGCGATCAACTGGCCAAGCTGGGCGTAGAGGGTGGGGTACTCTCCGACCGCGTCAACCGGCTGTTCCGCGCCATCGACGAAAAGCCGCGCGCCGCCTTCGATCAGGCGAAGCTGTCCAGCGTCGGTCTCGATCTCGATCTGCCAGATCTCGCCGCCCTCCTGCCGCCAGTCGAACGCGGCAGAGGCCTTGAGTTCTCCGCCGTCGGTAAAGGTGAGGTCCGCGGCGATGGGGGCCGCGCGGTTACCCGGAAATGTCAGTTCGGCGCCTACCAGATGCAGGGGCACGGGGCAAATCTCGGTCAGGATCGACAGCGCGTTGATGCCCGGATCGAAGACGCCGAGGCCGCCCGGCTCCCAGATCCATGCCTGGCCGGGGTGCCACTTGCGCACGTCCTCCTTCCAGTCGATCCGAAGGCTGGTGATGCGCTTGTCCGCCAGCCAGCTCTTGGCGGGGGCAACGCCTGCGGCCGCGCGTGAATGCCATGTGGTGAACAGCGTCACGCCGGCCTCGCGCGCCAAAGCCTCAAGGCGGAAGACCTCGGCTACCGAAGCGCCCGGCGGTTTTTCCAGCATGACGTGCTTGCGCGCGGCGATGGCCTCTTGCGCGATGGAAAAGCGCGGCACCGGCGGCATGCAAAGCGAAACCACGGGAATGTCCGGCCGCGCTTCGAGCAGCTCGGACAGCGTCGCGTGGTTCTCCACCCCGTCCACCCCGCCCGAGCGGCTGACCGTGGCCGCAAGCTCGAAGCGCGCGTCGCCGGTGATGGCGGGGATGTGCTGGTCCCGCGCGATCTTGCCGATGCCGACGAGGGCAATGGGAATGGGTCCGTTGTCTGCGGATGCGCTCATGCCTGTTCCGTTTCTTGTGTGTCTTGAAGACGTAGCCACTTCATGCGCGAAGGCTGGTCACGCGCAGAAGGCCCCGTTGCAGGAGGATGAAGAGAAGGAGGAGCACGCCGATCACGATCTTCGTCCACCAGCTGGACAGCGTGCCGTCGAAAACGATGTAGGTCTGGATCAGACCCATCGTCAGGACGCCGAACAGCGTCCCCATCACATAGCCGGCCCCGCCGGTCAGCAGCGTGCCACCGATGACGACCGCCGCGATGGCCGTAAGCTCTGTGCCCACCGTGGCGAGCGGATAGCCGGAGCCGGTGTAGATCGAGAAGACGATCCCAGAGAGTCCCGCCATGAAGCCGGAGAACGCGTAGATGCCGACCGTCGTGGGGCCCACGCGAACCCCCATCAGCCGCGCGCTCTGCTCGCCGCCGCCGATGGCAAAGACGCTGGCGCCAAACCGGGTGCGGTGCGTGATGAGCGAGCCCACGACCACAGTCAGCAGCATCACGACCCCGATCACCGTCAGCCGGCCCTTGCCCGGCATCAGCCAATAGGAGTCCTTGATGAAGGCGTAGAACGGGTGGTCGATCGGCACCGAGTCGATCGTCAGCATGTAGGCCGCCCCTCGGGCAAGGAACATGCCGGCGAGGGTCACGATGAAGGCGGGCATTCTGAGCAGGTGGATGACGCCGCCCATCGCCGCGCCGAACGCCGTCGTCACCACGAGCAGCAGCGCAAAGACCGCCAAGGGATGCAGACCGGTGTCGCGCAGCAGGACCGCGATGAAGACGCCCGAGAAAGCAATGACCGACCCGACCGAAAGATCGATGCCGCCCGACAGGATCACCAGTGTCATGCCGACCGCGACGATGCCGAGATAGGCGTTGTCCGTCAGCAGGTTCCCCGCCACCCGCGTCGAGAGCATGTAGGGGAATTGAATCCAGCACACGAGGTAGGCCAGCAGGAAGATCCCGATGGTGACGAGCAGGGGATAGAGCCGCGGGTTGACGGTCATGAGTTCGCTCCCGTGCGGGCGGGCTTCGGTTCGCGCTGCCGGTCCAGGGTCTGTCGCAGCATTTGCCAATGCCCGGTGAGGTTCGGCGACTGGACGACGAGGATGATCAGCACGAGGCCCGCCTTGATGACGAGGTTGTACTCTGACGGGAAGCCGGCGAGCAGGATGCCGGTATTGATGGTCTGGATGATCATCGCACCCAGCACCGAAGCCGCGATCGAGAACCGCCCGCCAAGCAGCGAGTTGCCTCCGATCACGACTGCCAGGATCGCGTCGAGCTCGAGCCAGAGGCCGGCATTGTTTGCGTCCGCGCCACGGATGTCGGCGGTCGCGATGATGCCTGCCAGCGCGGCGCAGAGGCCCGAGGCCATGTAGACCGCGATCAGCAGCACGGTGGCGTTGATCCCGGCGAGCGCCGAGGCCGAGCGATTGATGCCGATCGCCTCGACCAGCAGCCCCAGTGCCGTCCGGCGCATCAGAAGTGCCACCGCGACGGCGGTCAGGACCCAGATGAAGACCGGCACCGGAAGGCCCAACAGGATGCCCGACCCGAGCCACGAGAAGGCTGGATCGTTGAAGGTCAGGATGCGGCCCTCGGTGATCAGCTGGGCGATGCCGCGTCCCGAGGTCATCAGGATCAGCGTCGCGACGATCGGCTGGATGCCCACCAGTGCGACGAGGCAGCCGTTCCAGAACCCGCAGACGAGGCCCGCGACCAGAGCCAGCAGCACGGCGATGCCGACGCCCCATCCTGACGCAATGGCCCAGGCTGCGGTGGCGCCGGTAATGGCCATCACGGTCCCGACGGACAGGTCGATGCCCCGCGTCGCGATGACCAGCGTCATCCCGACCGCGAGAAGCGCAACGGGCGCGCCGCGCTTCAGCACGTCGATGACAGGGCCGGACAGCCGGCCGCCCTCATAGTCGATCGACAGGAACTGGGGAAAGAACAGAGAGACGAGCGCGACGAGCAGGACGAGCGTCAGCAATTGCGGCGCGACACGGGCGAGGGCACGTTTCATCAGGCGGCTCCCCGCGTCTCTGCGTCGGCTGCATCGGGGGCGGCTATGGCCCGCACGATGGCGTCGGTCGTGACCTCGCTCCCGGTCAGCTGGTGGGTGTGGCGGCGGTCCCTGAGGACGATGATCCGGTCGGACACCGCCACCAGCTCGTCGAACTCGGACGAGATGACCAGCAGGGACATGCCCTCGGCTGTCATCTGGTGGATCAGGCGCAGGATCTCGGCATGGGCGCCGACATCGATCCCGCGCGTGGGTTCGTCGAGGATGAGGAACCGCGGGTTCATCGCCAGCCAGCGCGCCAAGACGACCTTCTGCTGGTTGCCGCCCGACAGGTCGCCGACCGCCTTTTCGGCGTCCGACGTGCGGATATCGAGGCGGTGGATGTAGTCGTCGGCCAGCTTGTTCTGCTCGCCCCGCGGGATGGGGTTGGTCCAGCCGCGCCTTGCCTGAAGCGCCAAGATGATGTTCTCGCGAACCGAGAGATCGGCGATGATGCCGTCGGTCTTGCGGTCCTCGGGCGCGAAGCCGAAGCCGGCGCGGATGGCCTCGCGGGGGTTGCCGTGATCGACCGTGCCTTTGGCGTCGTGCGTCGTGCCGGTCTGGGGCGAGCGGACCCCGAAGATCAACTCGGCGCTTTCGGTCCGCCCCGAGCCCAGCAGCCCGGCGAGGCCGATGACTTCGCCCTCGCGGACAGCCAGATCGAAAGGCGCAACGACTCCCGGTCGGCCGGTTCCTTCGAAACGGAGCAGTTCGGGGCGTTCCTCGTGCGCGGCGACGGTCTTTTGCCGCTCATCCTCGGGTGCGCCTTCAAGCTCGCGCCCCAGCATGTGTTCGATCAGCTTCAGGCGGTCCAGATCGGCCGTGACCTCGGTAGTTATCTTCCGTCCGTTGCGCAGCACGGTCAGGCGGTCGCAAAGCTCGAAGACCTGGTCGAGGAAATGCGAGACGAAAACGATTCCAAGACCGCGGTCGCGCAGGTCGCGCACCACGTCGAAGAGCATCCGCACCTCGGCCGCATCGAGGCTGGCGGTGGGCTCGTCAAGAATCAGGACTTTGCCCGACAGCGCGACGGCGCGCGCAATGGCGACCACCTGCTGAACGGCGACGGAATAGGAGCCGAGATCGCGGCTGACGTCGATCTCGAGCCCGTAGCCCGACAGCATCTCGCGCGCCATCTCGCGCTGGGCCTTGGCCGAAACAAGGCCAAAGCGCCGCGGTTCGCGCCCGAAGGTCAGGTTCTGCGCGACGGTGAGGTTCGGCAGGAGGTTGACCTCCTGATAGACGGTGCCGATTCCGAGTTCCTGCGCCTCAGAGGTGGAAGAGGGCGAGACCGGCTTGCCCTCAAGCAGGATTTCGCCTTCGTCCCTGCGATAGGCGCCGGTCATGCACTTGATCAACGTGGACTTGCCTGCGCCGTTTTCGCCCAGCAGCGCGTGGACTTCGCCGGCCTTCAGATCGAAATCCACCCCATCCAGCGCCTTGGTGCCGGGAAAGGACTTCGAGAGGGAGCGGATTGAAAGCAGCATGGGAACCCCTTTCGCAGCTGCAGATGACCGGGGCGGAGAGTCCGCCCCGGTCGCTGGATCAGTAGCCCAAGTCCTTGCGTGCCTCGTATTCGGCCATCGGGTCGTCGCTCTGCGTGTAGAGCTTGGATTCCGTTTGGATGAACTTCTCGGGGGTCGTTCCGTCCTGCCAG
This sequence comes from Palleronia sp., assembly GCF_042089775.1. Lineage (NCBI taxonomy): Bacteria > Pseudomonadati > Pseudomonadota > Alphaproteobacteria > Rhodobacterales > Roseobacteraceae > Palleronia > Palleronia sp. The sequence continues at coordinate 32,257 of NZ_JBELKF010000010.1, read as the reverse complement.
TAGGCCTCGAGCGCGTCGAAGGCGGGGCCGGCCATGTTCGGCGTCAGCTCGACCGTGGCGTTCGCATCGCCCTTGGCCATCGCCTGAAAGATGTCCGGCACCGCGTCGATGGACACGATCAGGACGTCCTCGCCGGGATTCATGCCGGCCTCGTTGATGGCCTGGATCGCGCCGAGGGCCATGTCGTCGTTATGCGCGTAGAGGGCGCAGATCTCGTTGCCGGACTCGGCCTGCAGGAAGCTTTCCATCACTTCCTTGCCGCCGGTGCGGGTGAAGTCGCCGGTCTGCGAGCGCACGATCTCCATGTTGTCGTGACCCTCGATCGCGTTGCGGAAACCCTCCGCACGGTCGATGGCGGGGGAGGAGCCCGTGGTGCCCTGAAGCTCGACGATGCGGCACTCGCGGTCGCCGACCTCTTCGACCAGCCACTGGCCGGCCACCTCGCCCTCGTGAACGAGGTCCGAACCCACGGCGGTCAGGTAAAGGTCGTCTGGCGCGTCGACCTTGCGGTCGAGCAGGACGACGGGGATCTCGGATTCCTTGGCTTCTTCGAGCACGCTGTCCCAGCCGGTCGCGACGACCGGGGCGAGCAGGATGGCGTCGACGCCCTGCGCCACGAACGAGCGGATGGCGGCGATCTGGTTCTCCTGGCGCTGCTGCGCGTCCGAGAACTTCAGGTCAATGCCGCGCTCTTCGGCCTGCTGCCGGGTCAGCGTGGTCTCGGCGGCGCGCCAGCCCGACTCCGAGCCGATCTGCGAAAAGCCGACGGTTTGCGCCGAGGCAGCGGCCGCACACGCGATCATCGCCGCGCTGGTCATCAAGGTCTTAATCATGTCTCTCTCCCTATGAAATTCTGCGATGGCCGGCTTTCGCGCCGCGCCTCGCGCTTATGATCCTGCCCCGATAAGCGGGGCCTCCTCCCTGCTCACACCTCAAATCGTAACAAGCACCGTCAGTGACTGTCCTTGGGCACCTCCCGTCCTCGGCAACCTTTGAGAAAGTCGAAATCCGCCCCGGTGTCGGCGCCTTCCACGTGGTCGTGGAACAGCTTCGCGTAGCCGCTTTCGGGCGCGTCGGTGCGGGCGGTCCATTCGCTCAGCCGGCGCTCGATCTCTTCTTCGGGGACGTCGAGATGCAGACGCCGTGCCGCGACGTCGAGCTCGATCATGTCGCCGCTGCGCACGATCGCCAAGGGGCCGCCGACCGCAGCCTCGGGCGAGGTGTGCAGGACAACCGTCCCGTAGGCCGTGCCGGACATGCGCGCGTCCGAAATGCGGACCATGTCCTTGATCCCGCGGCGCAGCACCTTGGGCGGAAGCCCCATGTTGCCGACCTCGGACATCCCGGGATAGCCTTTGGGGCCGCAGTTCTTCAGCACCATCACGCAGGTCTCGTCGATATCGAGATTCTCATCGTTGATGCGTGCCTTGTAGTCGTCGATATCCTCGAACACGACGGCCCGCCCGCGATGGGTCATCAGGTGCGCACTGGCGGCCGAAGGCTTGAGGACGGCGCCGTTCGGGGCGAGGTTCCCGCGCAGCACGGCGATGCCGCCCGAGGCGGTCAGCGCCTTTTCAACCGGCAGGATGACGTCCTCGTTCCAGTTTGTCGCGTCCTTCACCTCGTCCCAGATCGTTTCGCCCGAGACGGTCAGCGAGTCCTTGTTCAGCATGGACGCCTCGCCCAGCCGCTTCAGCACGACGGGCAGACCGCCGGCATAGAAGAACTCTTCCATCAGGTACTTGCCCGAGGGCATCAGGTTGACGATCGTCGGCACGTCGCGGCCCAGGCGGTCCCAGTCGTCGAGCGTGATGTCGACGCCGACCCGCCCGGCAAGGGCAAGCAGGTGCACCACCGCGTTGGTCGAGCCGCCGATGGCGCCGTTGCACCGGATCGCGTTCTCGAAAGCCTGCTTGGTCAGGACGTCCGAGGGCTTGAGGTCCTGCTTCACCATCTCGACGATGCGGCGACCCGAGATCTGCGCCATAACCCGCCGCCGGGCGTCGACGGCCGGTATCGCGGCGTTGCCGGACAGCGCCATTCCCAAGGCCTCGGCCATGGAGGCCATGGTCGATGCGGTGCCCATCGTGTTGCAGGTGCCGCTCGAGCGGTTCATCGCCTGCTCGGCCTCCAGGAACTCTTCCTGCGTCATCTTCCCGGCTTTGATGTCCTCGGACATCTGCCAGAGTGCGGTGCCCGAGCCGACACGCTCGCCCCGAAACCAGCCGTTCAGCATCGGTCCGCCGGTCACGACGATGGACGGGATGTCGGTCGACGCCGCCCCCATCAGAAGCGACGGCGTGGTCTTGTCGCAGCCAACCAGAAGGACCGCGCCGTCGATCGGCTGCGCGCGCATCACCTCTTCGACGGCCATCGCCGCGAGGTTGCGGTACATCATGGCCGTCGGGCGGAACGTGTTTTCCGAGGCCGAGAAGACCGGCACTTCCAGCGGAAAGCCACCGGCCTCCCAGATCCCGGCCTTCACCTTCTCGGCGAGCTCGCGCAGGTGCCCGTTGCACGGCGTCAGTTCGCCCCAGGTGTTGAGGATGGCGATGACCGGGCGCCCGTCGAACAGGTCGTGCGGGTAGCCTTGGTTCTTGAGCCAGCCGCGGTGGTAGATGTTGTCGCGGCTCGTGCCGCCGTACCATTCCTGGCTGCGCAGCCTGCGGGGCCATTCTGCCGGTTTGAACGTCATCAAAGCACCCGTATCTCGGTCATGGCCTCGACCTCGCCAATGGGGCGATAGGCGAGGGGATTTCTCAGCGGCAGCCCGAAGGGGGAGGCCTCGATCTCGAACACGTCGCCGTCCTGGGTGCTTATGCCGTCGGCAAAGGACAGGGTGGCGGTGCCGAACATGTGGACGTGGACGTCGCCCGGTTGCCGGAACAGGGCGTACTTGAAGTGGTGATGCTCGAGGTTGCGGATCGAGTGGGACATGTTCGCTTCGCCCGACAGGAACGGCTTTTCGAAGATGACCTCGTCGTCGCGGCGGATGCGGCTGACGCCCTCCACGGTTTCCGGCAGCTCGCCCACCAGCAGTTCGGGACCGAAGGAGCAGGGGCGCAGCTTGGAATGGGCGAGGTAGAGGTAGTTCTGCCGCTCCGTCACGTGGTCCGAGAACTCGTTGGCGAGCGCAAAGCCGACCCGGAACGGCGTGCCGTCCTTGCCGATCACGTAGATGCCTGCGACCTCGGGCTCTTCTCCGCCATCGAGCGCGAAGCCCGGGCTCTCGAGCGCCGCACCCGGCCGCACCAGCGCCGCACCATTGCCCTTGTAGAACCATTCGGGCTGGACGCCGGCCCGCCCGTTCGTGGGCTTGCCGCCTTCGACACCCATGCGGAACATGCGCATCGAGTCCGTCTCGTCCTCGGGCTTCTTTGCGTGCATCGAGGCGCGAGTCGACGCCGAGCCCAGATGCGTCAGACCGGTGCCGGTCAGGTGCAGATGCGCCGGATCGGGGTGCAGCAGGGGCGGCAGGACCCGCCCTTCGATCAGGAGCCGCTCGAGATCGACCGCACCGTTCAGGCTGAGTCCGAGGATGTGGTCGCGTATCGAAGCGCCGGTCTCCGCCGCCTCGAGGGCCAGGTCGTAAAGCGACCGGTCGGTCTTGACGTCGTAGGCTTCCGAGCCTTCGCGGGCGACGACCTGCGGGCGGCCGTCATCGTTGATGTACTGAGAGAGCAGCATGCGCCTCACCCTTTCTTCTTGTTCATGACGTCGAAGATCACCGCGGCGAGCAGGACGAGGCCCTTGATCACCTGCTGGTAGTCGATCCCGATGCCGAGGATGGACATGCCGTTGTTCATCACGCCCATGATGAAGGCGCCGATGACCGCACCGACCACGGTGCCGACGCCGCCGGCCATGGACGCCCCGCCGATGAAGACGGCGGCGATCACGTCAAGCTCGAACCCCGCACCGGCCTTGGGCGTCGCAGTGTTGAGGCGCGCGGCGAAGACAAGGCCTGCCAGCGCGGCCAGCATCCCCATGTTGGCGAAGGTCAGGAAGACCAGGCGGCGCGAGTTGATGCCCGACAGCATCGCCGCCTTCTCATTCCCGCCGATGGCGTAGATGCGCCGGCCCGTCGTGGTGCGGCTGGTCACGAAGGAATAGACGGCGATGAGCAGCGCCATGACGATGAAGACATTGGGCAGGCCGCGGAAGTCGGCCATGAGCCAGCTCATCCAGGTGATACCGAAGAAGATGATCGCGGTCTTGGCGGCGAAGAAGGCGAAAGGTTCCTCGGGCGTGCCGGTCCGGGCCTGCACGATGCGGTTGCGGATCAAGAGCACTGTCAGAACGCTCGCGATCGCGAGACCGATCACGAAGGACATCAGGTTGAAGCCCTCCATCGCGAAGAGGTCCGGCACGAAGCCCGACGAGATCAGCTGGAACTGACGGGGGAAGGGGCCGACCGACTGGCCGGCCAGCAGCCAAAGCGTGAGACCCTTGAAGACGAGCATCCCCGCGAGCGTCACGATGAACGACGGTATGCGGAAATAGGCGACCCAGAAGCCCTGCGCCATGCCGATCAGCGCACCTACGACGAGGCAAAGAACCCCCGCCAGCAGGTAGGGCACGTCCCAGTTCACGATCATGACTGCGGCGAGTGCGCCGATGAAGCCAAGGACCGATCCCACGCTGAGGTCGATATGGCCCGCGACGATCACCAGCAGCATCCCGATCGCCATGATGACGATGTAGGAGTTTTGCAGGACCAGGTTCGTGAGGTTGACCGGCTTCAGCAGGATGCCGCCCGTCGCAACCTGGAAGAATGCCATGATCGCGATGAGCGCGAACAGGATGCCGTATTCGCGCAGGTGGTTCTTCAGGAACCGCCAGCTAGCGCCGGATTGGGTTTCGGCGGGGGTATTCACTGTGCTGTCGACGAGGTGAGTCATTGCGCGGGCTCCCCGGACTTGATGATGCACTCCATGATCTTCTCCTGGCTCGCTTCGGCTGTGGCCATCTCGGCGACGAAGCGGCCCTCATTCATGACGTAAAGACGGTCGGTGATGCCCAACAGTTCGGGCATCTCGGACGAGATCACGACGATGGCCTTGCCGCTGGCGGCGAGGTCGCGGATCACCGTGTAGATTTCGAATTTCGCGCCGACATCAATGCCCCGGCAGGGCTCGTCGAGGATCAGCACCTCTGGGTCGGCAAAGAGCCACTTGGACAGGACGACCTTTTGCTGGTTCCCGCCCGAGAGGTTCCCGGTTTCCTGCTCGATCGAGCTTGACTTGATGGCGAGCCGCTCGCGGTAGCGTGTCGCCACCTCGGCTTCGCGCGTGCTGTTAACGACGACCCCGTCGGCAACCGCGTCCAGCTTCGCCAGCGGCACGTTCCGCCGGATCGTGTCGTCAAGCACCAGCCCGTAGGTCTTTCGGTCCTCGGTCGCGTAGGCGAGGCCCGCGTTGATCGCCGAGCGCACCGTGGACAGGTCGGCGACCTCGCCATTGATGCGGGCTGTCCCCGAGATGTCGCGCCCGTAGGAGCGGCCGAAAAGGCTCATGGCAAGCTCAGTCCGTCCGGCGCCCATCAGGCCCGCGATGCCCAGCACCTCGCCGCGCTTCACGTGGAAAGAGACGTCCTTGACCACGGCCCGGTCGGACTGGACAGGGTGGTGGACGGTCCAGTTCTCGACCTCCATCGCGATCTCGGGGCGGATGTTCGGAGTGCGCTGCGGATAACGGTCGTCGAGCGGACGGCCGACCATGCCGCTGATGATGTCGCCTTCGCTGATGCCCTCGTGGCAATCGAGACGCGCGACGGCCGAGCCGTCACGGATCACGGTGACCGTGTCGGCGACCTGGCGGATCTCGTTAAGCTTATGGCTGATGAGGATCGAAGTGACGCCCTGGTTGCGGAATTCCTTCAGCAGGGCCAGCAGCTTGGCGCTGTCCTGCTCGTTCAGGGACGAGGTCGGCTCGTCCAGGATCAGCAGGCGCACGTCCTTGGACAGCGCCTTGGCGATCTCGACCATCTGCTGCTTGCCCAGACCAAGGTCGGCGACGATGGCGTTGGGGCTTTCATTCAGCCCGACGCGCTCAAGCAGCTCTTTCGCGCGGCGTTCGGTCTCGTGCCAGTTGATGATGCCGCCGGACGCGCGCTCGTTCCCGAGAAAGATGTTCTCGGCCACCGACAGAAGGGGGATGAGCGCCAGTTCCTGATGGATGATGATGATACCGCGGCTTTCGCTGTCGCGTATCCCACGGAACTGCTGGACCTCGCCGTCATAGAGGATGTCGCCGGTATAGGAGCCGTGCGGATAGACCCCCGACAGCACCTTCATCAGGGTCGACTTGCCGGCACCGTTCTCGCCGACCAGGGCGTGGATCTCGCCCTCCTCGACCTTGAGGTTCACGCGGTCCAACGCCTTTACGCCGGGAAATTCCTTGGTGATCTCCCGCATCTCGAGCAGGGTGGCCATGTCGTATTTTCCTTGGTCTTTTATGATCCGCGGCCGCTGAAGGCGGGGATCGGGTCGGGCGGCGCTATGTGCGCCGCCCGCGGGAAGATCACTGGATCTGGTCTTTGGAATAGTAGCCAGAGCCCACCAGCACGTCTTCCCAGTTGTCGGCGGTAACCGGCATGGGCTCGAGAAGGTAGGACGGCACGACCTTCACGCCGTTGTCGTAGGTCACGGTGTCGTTGATCTGCGGCTCGCCGCCCTGCAGCAGCGCGTCGACCATGCCGACCGTTACGCCGGCCAGTTCGCGCGTATCCTTGAAGATCGTGGAATACTGGTCGCCGCGGATGATCGCCTTGATCGACGGGATCTCCGCATCCTGGCCGGTGACGATGGGCATGGCCATGTCGCCCGAGCCGTAGCCCACGCCCCGCAGGGACGAGATGATGCCGATCGACAGACCGTCATAGGGCGACAGGACGCCGTGGACCCGCTGGTCGGTGTAGTTGGCCGAAAGCAGGTTATCCATGCGCGCCTGCGCGACCGAGCCATCCCAGCGCAGCGTTCCGACCGTGTCCATGCCGCTCTGCCCGGACACGATGTTGATCTTCCCGGAGTCGATGAGTGGCTGCAGCACGCTCATCGCGCCGTCGTAGAAGAAATACGCGTTGTTGTCGTCCGGCGAACCGCCGAAGAGTTCGACATTCCACGTTTCCTGGTCGGGGAAGCGCTCTTCGAGGCCACCCACGAGCGTGTTCGCCTGTTGCACGCCAACCTGAAAGTTGTCGAAGGTGGCGTAGTAGCTCACGTCGCCGGAATCGCGGATCAGCCGGTCATAGGCGACGACCGGGATGTCCATTGCCGCGGCGTTGGCAAGCACATTGGTCAGCGTCGTGCCGTCGATTGCAGCGACCACCAGCGCGTCCACGCCCTTGGTGACCATGTTCTCGATCTGCGCGAGCTGGTTCGGGATGTCGTCCTCGGCGTATTGCAGGTCGGTCGCGTAGCCGGCTTCCTCGAACTGCTTCACCATGTTCTCGCCGTCGGCGATCCACCGTGCGGAAGACTTCGTCGGCATCGCGATGCCGATGGTGCCCTTGTCCTGGGCGTAAGCCGGCAGCGCCAAAAGCGCAGCAAGCGCGGTAGCGCCAAGAGCGCGTCGCGTCAGTGTCATGGTATTCCTCCCCTCAGCCGGGGCAATGGGGCCCCGTCTTCTTCTGCGGCCCTTCAAGTGGGCGAGGACAGACTTGCGTTATTAACAGATATTCAACAAGTTCCGATTTTGCTTTTGGATATACCAGAACTGTCATGTCAGGCACCGATCCCAAAGAAATCTCCTCGACCGGCGATTTGGTCCGGCGGGGGCTGAAATTCTCGCAGCTTCGCCTCGTCGCGGCGCTGCTCGAGCATGGCCAGATCGCCGCGGCTGCGCAGCATGTGGGCATGACGCAGCCGGCTGCTTCGCGCCTCATGGTGCAGCTCGAGGCGATGGTGGGCACGCCGCTATACGTCCGGCACCCGCGCGGCATCGAGCTGACCGAGGCCGGGCGTATCATGGCAGTGCAGGCGACCGAGACGCTGAAGGGGCTGGATCGCGCCTCGCAGAAGGTCTTGGAACTGAAGGGCGGGGTGCGCGGGCACATCCGCGTCGGCTCGGTCACCGGGCCGTCGCTCGAGCACTTGCTGCCGGTCCAGCGCGAGGTGCGTCTCGCGTATCCCGAGATCGCGGTCACCGTGCAGGTCGACACGTCGGACCGGCTGGCGGATGCACTTCTGACGGACGACCTCGACTTTTACATCGGGCGAATTCCCGACGCGGCCGACGCGCGCCCCTTTTCTATCGACATGATCGGGCCCGAGCCTATCAGCCTGCTCGTCCGGCTCGACCATCCGCTGACGCGGAAGATCAATCCGTCGCTGTCGGATTGCCTCGCCTTCGACTGGGTCATGCAGCCGCCGGGGGGGCTGTTGCGGCGCGCGGCCGAAAGCCACCTGCTGGAGCTTGGCCTGCCAGTCCCGCCCCGCGTGGTCAGCACAACGTCAATCCTGTTCACCCTAGCACTCGTCAACGACACGAACGCCATCGCCCCCATCGCGCACGCAGTGTCGCAGTTCTTCATTGAACGCGCCGCGCTCGGGAGTCGCCTCGCCGTCCTGCCCATATCGGAGCAGATCGTGGTGAGGGATTTCGGCATCGTCTCTCGTGCCAACGACATTCCTACGCCAGCGGCCGAGCGATTCCTCACCCTGCTTCGCGCGCGGACCCAGAGCGCGCGGGGCAGGGGGATAGCGTAGACGGAATCCGCTGTTCGGACTTACCCGGAGAGAGACGAATTGTGCGAGGATAGCAGGTGCGGCACCCAAGTTTGACGCCTTTTTCCGGTGATGCTGGTGCGGCCGGTCGCCGCTGTCACTAGCCCTGTACGTTTTCATGCTGCGCATGGACGATTTTCGTGAGATGAGGGAAGAATACACCAGTCTGGACGGTTCCGACCGAATTGCGATGATCGCGCATGGCTCTGATTGACATTGGCCTGGAGCAGACCTCCAGCAAGACTCTACAGGAATTCCTGTACCAGCTGCGCGACCGGCTTGAACTGGATCACGCGGCCTATGCGGGTATGGACCAGTCGGGCGGCGACATCCGTGGATTCGTCACGTATCCCGACGAATGGGTCCGTCATTACAGCGAGAATGACTTTGCCAAGGTCGATCCGACCCTTCGACTGGCCAGCCGGAGCATCGCGCCTGTTGACTGGAGCCGGATTCCGCAAACCAGGGAGTACGGACGGCTCCTCGACCAGGCGAGCGAGTTTGGCATACCCCGAAACGGGGCGACCGTTCCCGTCAGGGGGCCGTTCGGCGACATCGGAATGCTGAGCGTATCGCTGCGCGGCACCCCAGAGCAGTGGGCACGTACTTACGCGCGGATCATCCCCGATCTTCAGGCCGCGGCCGTTCATGTCCATGATAACGTCATGCAGGCGTTCTTTCTGACGCACCCGGCCATGCGACCGACGCTGTCCCGACGCGAAATCGAGATCCTGCAATGGATTGCCGTGGGCAAGACTCAGCGCGATATCGCCGCAATCCTTGCAATTTCGGACCGGACCGTGGAAGTACACATCAGATCGGCGCGGACGAAACTCGGGGCGTTGACGACGGCGCAGGCCGTCGCCCGAGGGATCAAGGCACGGTTGATCGACCCCGAGTAGAACTGGGCCACTTCTCGCTCAACCCTACGGGATTTCCCCAATTGCTGCCCTTGCGGAAAATGACGATCAAACTCCCATAAAAATGCTGGGAGAACTCGCAATGATCATTATCGTCGACGCCCTCAATCGCCACGAATACTCCGGCCTGCTCGACCGCATGTTCCAGTTGCGGGCACAGGTCTTCGGGGGACGGCTCGGCTGGGACGTCAAGGTGGAGAACGGTCGTGAAATCGACCAGTTCGACGCTCTCGACCCTGGATATGTCATCGGTGTGAACGAAGATGGGAACGTCGTCTCGTGTGTCAGGGCGCTTCAGACCACGGGTCCGCACATGCTGGCCGATGTGTTCAGCGCCATCTTGGGTGGAGAGCCGCCGCTTAGAAGCCCCACAGTTTGGGAGTCCACGCGCTTCTGTGTCGACACCAAGCGCCTGAGCCTTGGGCGCGGTCCGGGCACGATCTCGGGTGCGACCAGCGAGTTGATGATCGGTTCGCTCGAATGGGCGATGTCAGCGGGTATCAGCGACATCGTCACCGTGATCGACCCGATCATGAACAAGGTGCTGAAACGGTCGAACAACGCGCCTTACGACTACCTCGGGTCGACGACGCAGATGGGGAAGGTTCCGGCGATGGCGGCGCTGCTCGACTGCACGCCCGAGCGAGTCGCGCAGGTGCGGGAGTTCTCCGGGATCCACCACGACGTCTTCGCCAGCCCAAGCGAAGCCGAGTGCTTCAAGGACAAGCCTCGGTCCGCAGAGCCCAAGACCAACTCGCAGATGCAGCGCTACCTCGAAGAGCAGCTGGACCAGGCTCACACGCCAAAAGATCGGGATGCGGCTCTGCGGACCTGGAGCCAGCTTCACGATCGGGGTCTGATCGATAGCCTTCCCCCCGCTCGGGCAGGTCGGCGGGTCTCGTAACGAAGGGCGCACGGCGCGCGATTTAAGGAAATGCGCGCGCCGCATGTGCGGGCAGCGGGAGTAAGCAGCGAATCTTTCGTGTTGCAGATGTGTAGGCGACGCATCTATCGTTCGCGAGACTTTGTCTTCCTGTTTTCCATGAACCGATTGCCGGCGCCTGACATGAATTGCCACACAACACCGGACGCTGGGCTGAATCAGAGCGTCCGGGGTCTCCAGAAAATCGGGCCGTGCGGCTACGCCGTCATGCTGCATCTGCGGGGTCTTTCCTGCCGGATGCTCGACCGTACGTATCCGCAGGAGTGGGTCGAACACTATAACGCAAACGGGTATGCGCTGCGGGACCCGATCGTCGGCTGGTGCCTTGAGCACGTCGGTGTCTTCAGGTGGTCCAATCCGGACATGCCCGATCCATACGGCGTCATGCAAAAGGCGGCCGAGTTCGGGTTGAGGTATGGCGCCGCGATATCGTTAGGGCCCAAGAACTGCCGCAGCATCTTCAGTGTCGCGCGTGCGGATCGCGAACTGCTTCCAAAAGAGCTGGAAGAGCTTGAGAAATTGGGTCGGCACATCCACCAGCTGCTCCCCCGCGAACTGGAGTTGACCGTCAAGCAGATCGAGGCGATCGAATGCGTCGCGGCGGGCATGCGTATGAAGCAGGCCGCCGCTTTCATCGGCATATCGGATTCCGCCCTGAAATTTCGCTTCCGCGCGATCCGCGAGAAGTTGAGCGCCCGCACGAACGCCGAGGCGATTCAACGGGCAAAAGACTATAATCTGATCTGAAATCTGCGCTCCGCGGCATCGGGCATCACGCGCGGGCCACCGTTTCGCGCAGGATGTCGAGGAACCGGGCCTGAGGGACGCTGGGCATCCAATCGTTTCGGTGCGTGTAGCCGATGGACCGCGCCTCGTCGTGCACGGGCGCGTCCAGGCGGATGAGCGCGCCCGAGGAAACCTCGTGCTTCACCTGCATCCTCGACACCACCGTCAGCCGATCCGAGCCGATCAGCAGGCCCTTCATGACAGAGTGTGATCCCGTCTCGATCGGCGACGGCACGCCGGGGGCGCGTGCGAGAACGCCGTGCAGACGGTCGAACTGCGCCCTGGCGGGAGCGCCGGCGCGGGGGGCGACCCAGGGGAACAGGGCCAGATCCGCTTCGCCCAGGTCGCACACCCCTTCCAGCGGGTGACCGGGGCGCGCGACGATCCAAAGGTGGTCCGCGAACAGCTCTGCCTGCGTCAGGCCATCCGGCAAGTCGCTGCCTCGCAGCGCTCCGATCATCAGGTCGAGCGTGCCGCGCAACAGGTCGCGCGCCAACGCACGGTAGAGGCCGTCCACCACACGTTGGGCAATGCCCGGATACTCCAGGGCGAAGGCGTTCTGAGCTGCGGGCAGGATCGCCGTCTGCGCCAGGGGCAGGCATCCGATGTCGAGCCGCCCTTCGAAACTGCCTTGCCAGCCCCGCACGTCGCGCTCGGCCTGGCGGAACTCGTTAAGAGCAAGCTGCGCGAGCTGCGTGAAGGTTTCGGCCTGACGACGCGGACTGAGCCCGCGCGAGGTCGTCTCGAAAAAGCGGGTCTCGCCGAGGGTTTCCAAGTCCCGGCAGGCGCGGCTGATGGTGGAGACCCGCTGCCCCAGGTGGATCGCAGCCGGCCGAAACCCGCCCCGCTCGATTGCAGCGATCAGCGCGCGCAGCTGGGCGACCGTGACCAGTTGCCAAAGATGCGGGCGCCCCACGGCGCGGGCCGCCCGTTGCAGAAACCCAAAGCCGCGGCGCAGCCGTCGCACGTAAAGCTCGCCCGGTTCGGTGGGTTTCATCCCGGTGCCGATTCGCTGGAACAGGGCGATGCCGAGCCGCGCCTCGATCCGGGACAGGCCCTGTGTCAGCGCAGGTTGCGACAGGCTGATGCGATCCGCGGCCGCAGACAAGGTGCCGGTTTCGGCAATTCCGACGATCCCCGCGAGGTGTCTGAGGTTGGGCACGGGGTCGAGCACAGCGTCGTCCAGTTGTTTCGATGTTGCGTAAACTGAATAATGCTGCCCGTCAGGGAAAGTAAATGAATTGGCTTAAGGAAGGGGCACGGTTCTAGGATCGCACGAGCAACGCCATGCCTTTCGGCGCGGCCCGATTCCAATGGGAGGAATAGTAATGCTGACCAGACTGAGCCTTGCCGCCTGTCTTGCACTATCCGTGACCTTGCCCGCCGCCGCGCAGGAGCGCGTCTCCATCGGCACCGGCGGCACCGGCGGCGTGTTCTACGCCATCGGCGCGGGCATGGCGGATCTCTTGAGCCGCGAGCTCGAGGGCGTCACGGCCAATGCCGAAGTGACCGGCGCCTCGGTCGAGAACATTCGCCGCGTCTCGAATGGCGAGATGACAATGGGCTTCTCGTCCGCGTCCACACTTTACGAGGCGAAGAATGGGCAGGGGGTGTTCGAGGGCGACGCGCAGAACGTGGCCGCGATCGCGTATCTTTACCCGGCGGTTCTGCAGATCGCCGTAGCGGCCGACAGTGGCGCAGAGAGCGTCGCGGATCTGGCCGATCTCGATATCTCGATCGGTCCCCCAGGATCGAACTCGGCGGTCTTCGCCGAGCGGCTGTTGGACGCGCATGACGCGTTCAACATGGGAAACATCTCGTTCCTGAGCTACACCGAGGCGACCTCGGCCATCAAGAACGGCCAGCTTGAGGGCACCATCATCCTTGCCGGCACGCCGGCGGCGGCCTTCATCGAGTTGTTCACTACCGAGGATGCCAAGCTGATCCCGGTCGAGCCGGGGAACGTAGAGGGGCTGCTGGAAGAGTATCCGTTCTACGAGCTCGTCGAGATCCCCGCCGGCACCTACGAGGGCGAGGACGAGGCCGTCACCGCCGTCGGTGATCCCGCGATCCTCTTTACCTCGGCCGATGCCGACGAAGAGACGATCCGCAACATCACCGCGGCGCTTTTCGACAACCTCGACGCTCTGGGCCAAGTCCATCCGGCCGCACGCAAGATCACGGCCGAGAAGGCAGGGAACGCCCCGATCGACCTGCATCCCGGCGCGCAGGCGTATTTCGACGGCCAGTAAGACTGTCCCAGACTTGGACGCGGCGACCGATCGCCGCGTCCGCTTCCAGTTTTCCCCAGCTCGAGAATCCCGATGTCGGACCTTTCGGTCATTCTGCCGCGCCGTGGCCTGAGCCGCGCTGAATACGTCCTAACGGTCGCTGCGGTGGCCATCCTGTCCGCGCTGGCGGTGGGGCTGGTGATCTGGTCGGCCTGGTTCGGGAACATTACCGCGCTGGTCCTGCGCTCGGTCTTCTTCTCGCTGACGGTCTCGGCGGGACTGATCATCGTCGCCACGGACCGCACGGCCCTGTGGTGGCGCCTGTGCCTCTACGCTCTCGCCCTGGCGGTGCTGATCCCGGGACCGTTCCTGTGGACCAACTACATGGACATCATACGTTCGGGCGGGATCGCGGATCGCACCGACGTGGTGCTGTTCGTGGTGTCGGTCGTCGCCGCCCTGATCGTCTCGCGCTATCTGATCGGCTGGGTCATGGTGGGGTTGGGCGTGCTGGCGCTGGCCTACGCCTTCTTTGGCAGCCACATCCCCGGCACCTATGGGCACGCGGGCTATTCGCTGGGGCGGGTAACATCGAACCTGTTCCTGCGGACCGAGGGCCTGTTCGGCCTGCCGATGGGCGTCGCGGCGCAGTACATTCTGCTGTTCTCGTTCCTCGGGACGCTTCTGCTCAAGACGGGGCTGGGGCAGGTCTTTGTTGACCTGGCCCATGCGCTGACGGGTAGGGTGCAGGGCGGACCTGCGCTGACGGCGGTGATCTCGTCCACCATGTTCTCGTCGATCAACGGATCGGCGGTGGCCGGCGTCGTGACAACGGGGACGTTCACGATCCCGCTGATGAAACGCACCGGCTATCGCCCCAAGGTCGCCGGCGCGATCGAGGCCGCGGCCTCGTCTGCCGGACAGATCATGCCACCCGTCATGGGGGCGGCTGCGTTCCTCATGGCCGAGCTGACGCAGACGCCCTACGCTACCATCGCGGCAGCCGCGCTGATCCCGGCGCTGCTTTACGTCTTCGCGTTGCTGGTCGCGGTGCGCGAAGAGGCGGGTAAGTATGATCTGAAGCGGTCCGTCGGCGCCGACGTGCCGCAACTGCGCGAGGTGCTGTTCAAGCGTGGTCACCTGCTGATCCCGCTGATTGCGCTGATCGTGTTCCTGGCCGTGGGCTACACGCCGTCGGCCGCCGCGGTCTTGTGTATCGTCGCAACGCTTCTGGTGTCGCTCCTGACGAAGGGCACGCGGATCGGTCCGGTCGACTTCGTGAAGGTGATGATGGAGACGGTGCGCAACGTCCTTCCCGTCATCGCCGCCGTGGCAATTGCGGGCATGCTGATCGGCGTCATGACGCTGACCGGCATGGCACTGAAGCTGTCGGCGCTGATCCTCGACATGGGTGCGGGCAGCCTGTTCCTGACGTTGATCCTGACGATGGTGGCCAGTTTCGTGTTGGGCATGGGGATGCCGACCTCAGCCGCCTACCTGCTGTTGGCCGTTCTGGTCGCCCCCGCGCTCGAACAGTTCGGGCTGCCGATCATCTCGGCCCACATGTTCATCTTCTATTACGGGCTTCTGTCCGCCATCACACCGCCCGTCGCTCTGGCAGCCTATGCCGGCGCCTCGATCGCCGGCGCCAGCCCCAACGAGACCGCGATCGAGTCCATCCGGCTGGGCTTCGTCAAGCTCGTGGCCCCGTTCCTCTTCGTCTATGCCCCCGAGCTTTTGCTGATCGGCACGCCGATGGGGATCGCTCTGGCGACCGTCGCCGCCTTTGCGGGTACCTTCGCGGCCGGGACTGCGCTGACAGGGTGGATGATGGTCCCGCTGCGCGCGGCGCACCGAGCGGGCTTTGCGGTGGTCGCGATCCTGTCCACCGTGTCGCTGGTCTTTCCCGTGGGCGGCGGCCCGAGCCTCGTGGCCCTTGCGGCGGCTCTGGCCCTGCTGACGGCCATCGTCATCCAGTTGTGGAGCATTCATGAAAATCGACCCGCCGACCTGGCATCCTGAGCCCAAGCGCCCCGACTACACGCCGCCCGCGGGAGCGGTGGACGCACATTGCCACGTCTTCGGGCCCGGTGACCGCTTCCCCTACGCGCCCGAACGGAAATACACACCGTCGGACGCGCCGAAGGAAAAGCTGTTCGCTTTGCGCGACCACCTGGGCCTGTCGCGAAACGTGATCGTGCAGGCAAGCTGCCACGGTCGCGATAACGCGGCGCTTCTCGACGCGCTGCGGAACGATCCCGAGAATTGCCGCGGCATTGCCGTGGTCGATCCCGAGATTTCGGACAACGCATTGCGGGACATGGATGCGGCCGGCGTGCGGGGCATCCGGTTCAACTTCGTGCGGCGGCTGGTGGACCCGGACCCGCAGGACGTTTCGGCTCGGCTGGCGGCGCGTGTGGCCGAACTTGGCTGGCACGTCGTGGTCTATTTCGAAGCGCTGGACCTCGACGAATTGGCGCCGTTCCTGCGCGATCTGCCCTGCGATGTGGTGATCGACCACATGGGCCGGCCCGACATCGGCTCCGGCGTCGACAACCCCGGCTTCACTTCGTTCCAGCGCCTGATGGAGCAGGAGGGGATGTGGACCAAGGTCAGCTGCCCCGAGCGTCTGACGACAGAAGGGCCGCCCTATGACGATGTTGCCCCCTTCGCGCGCACGCTGGTCGAGGGGTTCCCGGACAAGGTGCTCTGGGGCACCGATTGGCCGCATCCGAACATGAAGAGCCACCAGCCCGACGACGGTCTGCTCGTGGACCGCATCCCGGTCATCGCCCCGACGGAAGAGCTGCGCCGCAAGCTGCTTGTGGATAACCCGACGCGGCTCTACTTCAGCTGAGGGATGTGGCGGGACACGGGCACGTTCCGTGTCATGCACTCTGGTCAGTCGTGGGGCTCGGCCGCCGTGCGGTGAATGCGTGCCACGACCGGTCGGGGGATGATCCCCGAAAGCATCGACAGGACGCGGTTGTGGAATCCGGGGATCGCCCCGCGCTCTCCGGCCAACACCGCCTCGTAGCCCCGCTGGGCCACCTTGTCGGGGTCGTCCTTCGGGTATTTCGCGAGGCGCGTGCCTCCGAGATCGTTGTCGTCCCGGTGGAAGATCGGGGTATCGGTGCCGCCGGGCATGAGGCAGGTCAGCGTGACCTCGTTGTCCCGCCACTCGTCCTGCAAGGCGTAGCAGATGCCGTCCAGATACGCCTTGGTCGAGTTGTAGACCGCGTCGTAGGGCCGGGCATGTAGCCTGCAATAGAACCGGTGACGAGGATGCGCCCGCCGCCCGCGCCGCGCATCTTGCGTCCCATGCGGTGCAGCATCGTCGTTGTCTGCAGGATGTTGAGGTCGATCCGCTGCTTGATGTCGGACTACTCCTGGTCCGCGAAGGCCTCTCCCACGGCGCGGCCGCATTCGCGCAGAACAGGTGCACGGGACGGTCGCCGATCGCCGCCCAGAACGCGTCCACGCCAGAGCGGCTGGACAGGTCGACGACCATAGCCTCGACTTCTGCGCCATCGGTCCTGAGGCTATCTGTGGCGTCGTGGATCTTGTTCTCGTCGGCGCAGAGGATCAGGCCGTATCCATCCTTGGCGGCCAGTTCGGCCAAGCGATAACCGATGCCGCTCGAGGCCCCGGTGATGACGGCGATTTTTCAGCCATTGGGGGTCTCCTCGGGCTCGGCCATCTCGCGGTGCATCCGGGCGAGCACGCTTTTCGGCAGGATGTCGGCCAACGCTGACTGCACCTTCGTTGCAAAGGCAGGGGCCATCGCGGCCTTGCCTTTCTCCATCGCCTCGTAGCCCTTGCGCGCCACGCGCTTCGGGTCCGTCTTCTGGCTCGTCTCGCCCACCGGAGTGTCCTCGAGGCCGGCGCGGTCGAAGAACTCGGTATCGGTGGGGCCGGGCATGAGGCAGGTTACCGAGACGCCCGCGTCCTTCAGCTCGTGCCGTAGGCTGATGGCGAATGTGTCCACGTATGCCTTCGTCGCGTTGTAGACGGCTTGGTAGCTGCCCGGCATCAGCCGGTGACGAGGATGCGACCTTCGCCCTGGTCGCGCATCTTGCGCGCCGCGCGGTGCAGGATCGCGGTTGTGCCGGTGACGTTCAGGTGGATCAGGCTTTCGATGTCATCCTCGTCCTGATCGAGGAAGGCGTGGCCCAGACCGCGCCCCGCGTTGGCCAGCATGTAGTCGAGATGCCGCCCCTCGAGCGCCTGCCACAGCTTTTCGACCCCGCCTGCGGTGCCAAGATCGGGCTCGACCGCCACGACATCGGCGCCGGAGCCGCGCAGCTCTTGCGCGGCGGCGTCGATCTCGGGCTCGTCGGCGGCGATGATCGGATCGCAGCCGTCTTCGGCTGCGATCCGGGCCAGTTCGCGACCGATACCCGTGGAGGCACCGGTCACGACGGCAAGGGGCCTGCCCGCCATCAGGCGGCCATCCCCGGTTTCAGGATGACCTTGGTCCAGTCGTTCTGGTTGTACCGGAAGTTCTTGTAGCCCTCGACGGCCTGCTCGAGGGGCAGGCGATGCGAGATGAGGAACTGCGTATCCACCTCGCCCTCGCCGATGCGGCGCAAGAGCTCGTCCAGGTACTTCTGCACGTGGGTCTGGCCGGTGCGAACCTGAACGCCTTTCTCCATCAGCGCACCGAGGGGGAACTTGTCCGCCATGCCGCCATAGACGCCCGGGATCGAGACGCTGCCGCCCTTGCGGACGCACATGATCGCCTCGCGCAGGGCGTGGGCGCTGTCGGCGCCGATGCCGACATTCTGCTTGATGTTGTCCATCACCGTGTCGGGTGCGAAGCCGTGGCTTTCCATGCCGACGGCGTCGATCACCGAGTCCGGACCGAAGCCGCCCGACATCTCGGTCAGCGCCTCCATGACGTTGGTCTGCTTGAAGTCGATGATCTCCGCGCCGAGCTTCTTCGCCAGCGCGAGCCGGTTCGGATACTCATCGATGGCGATGACCCGGCCCGCCCCCATCGCAAGCGCGGATTGCACGGCAAAGAGGCCCACAGGACCGCAGCCCCAGACGGCAACCGTGTCGCCTTCCTTGATGTCGGCGTTCAGCGCACCTTGCCAGCCGGTGGGCAGGATGTCCGAAAGGAACAGGACGTCGTCGTCTTCCATCCCGTCCGGGATCACGATCGGCCCCACGTCCGAGAACGGCACGCGAACATATTCGGCCTGACCGCCGGGATAGCCGCCCGTCATGTGCGAATAGCCAAAGAGGGACGACAGGGCGTGTCCATAAAGCGGCTCTGTCAGGTCCTGCTTTTCGGCCGGGTTGGTGTTGTCGCAGGCCGAATACTGCTGCTGCTGACAGAAGAAGCAGCTGCCGCAGGAAATGGTGAAGGGCACCACGACCCGCTGGCCCTTCTTCAGCGTGCTCTTCGAGCCCGTCTCGACGACGCGGCCCATGAACTCGTGACCCAGAATGTCACCGGACTTCATGCCCGGGATAACCCCGTCATAAAGGTGCAGGTCCGAGCCGCAGATCGCGGTCGAGGTGACTTCGATGATGGCGTCGCGCGGGTTGACGATCTCCGGGTCGGGGACCGTGTCCACGCGGACGTCGTGCTTTCCGTGCCATGTGAGTGCGCGCATGTCGTACTCCCTCCTCAGGCCGCCGAGCGGCGGTTTGCGTTGGTGGCGATCTCGCCGGTTTCCATGAGCATCTTCAGCCGCTTCAGGTCGCGGCGGGCCTGCAGGTGCGGTTCCGCCTGGAGCATCTTGGCGACCGCCCGTCCGATGGCACCGCCCGGGGCGCGGTAGGCCAGGTCCAGCGTCACCTCTGTCCCGCGGTCTGCTGGGGCATCGCGGAAGAGAACCCGTCCGCGTGTCTCGACGTCCGAGGCATCCGTCGATGCCCACTCGATCCGTTCGTTCGGCACGTCTTCGGTGATGGCCGTCACCAGCGTCACGTCGCCGCTCGGGCCGGCGATCTGCCAGCGGGTCAGGTCGCCGTCGGCGGTGATTCTTTTCACGTTCTCCATGACGGGCGGCAGGTTGGAAAAGTCGCGCCAGAAGTCGTAGATCGCGCTGCGGGGCCGGTCGATGGTGATGGTGCGCCCCGTCACCTTTCGCCGTCGCGACGGCTGGCTGCGGGCGGTCCGCACCGGCGCGTCGTCCGGGATGCGCCGGTCGACCGAGTTGCGCGTCCGGGCCTGGTACCAGGTCAGCCCGGCGATGCCGACCAGGGCGCCGAGGCCGGCGACGAGCCACACATCCTCTGGATCTGGCCGGTGGACGGTGCTGCGTCGAGGAAGATAGTCGCGATACATGGTTACGCTCCCTTTGTGTCGGGTCCGCCTCCTCCGGCTGGCGTCTGTGCCCCCGGTGAAGACGATCGATGCTGTTCTAGATGCGGAGCCGTCGCAGCCCGCGAACCCGTGAAACGCGAACGCGCTTTCGCGCGAGTGCAGGTCACAGGGCATTTCTGGCTTCCCAACGTCCCGACTCCGACATGGTTCGGCACGGAAGCGCCTTGGTGGAAGTTTTTCCCACCAGCCCGTCCGACCGTGCACAAAAAACGCCCGCGCGTGGGGCGCGGGCATTCAGGTAGTCAGGTCAGACAAGCTCAGTCGTTCGAGCCGCCGCCCAGGTTCTCTTTCTTGGCCTGCTCTTGGGCAGCGCCAGCGACGCGGCTGACAGCGTCTTCGGTCCGGTCAACGGCGGCATCGGCGGCAGAACCTTCGCCCCGAGTCTCGTTGTCGGCCTTGTCCTTCATCTCGCGCGTGGCCTTGTCGGCATCCTGGCGGACTTCCTCGCCCACGGACTTCGCTTCGTTGAAGGCCGCGCCGGCGACTCGTTCAACCTTGGCGCGCTCCTCGGCGTAGACGCGCTCGGCCTCGTGATAGAGACGGTCGCTTTCCTCGCCGAAGTGCTCGTCCTCGTAGCGCGAGCGGGGCAGGCCACCGGCAATCGCCGCGCCGACCGCAAAGGCCAGGGCGCCGGCTACGAGCGGATGCTCTTCAAAGAAGTCGGTGGCCTTGTCCGCACCGCGGCGCATGCCACGGCTGGCCTGCTCGTTGGCAAGAATCGCGCGTTCACGGGCCGCCATGATGCGCTCGCGGGCTTCCTCGCTCATGTGCTCGGTGCCTTCCGAAAGGCGCCGGGCCATGTCGGACGACCGATCACGAACGCGACCCGCCATTTCGGACGACCCTTCACGGACCCGACCAGCCATCTCGGACGATCCGTCACGGAAACGGCCTGCGGTGCTCGACGCACCGCTGCGGGCGTTGTGCATCCCGGCGCGCATCCGCTGACCCAGGGTCGGGCCGTGGCTGTCCGAGTACCAGTTCGGACCTTCGCCCGCAGGAACGGGTCCGCGCGTGCCGATATGCGCGTCGGCGCCCTCACCATACGCGGTCCGACGACCCCCGCCATAGGCGTTCGTCCGGCCGCCGGCCGGCGAAAAGTCATCGTCGAAGTCATAGTCGTCGGAGTGATGGTCGGCACGCGCCCGGCGCGCAGATTCCTCGATGCGGTCGGTACTGGGTCCACGGCCGAAGATCAGCCAGCCCAGACCGACGCCGGTCACGGCCAAGGCCAGCGGGTTTTCCCGTGCGGCCAAGGCAATCGACTTGCCGAACTCACCGCCTTGCGAGCCGACGTTGTCGGTGATGGTACGGACGATCGCGTCGGGCGAAAACGTGTCCTGCAGCTCGGAGAGGGTGTTCTGAAGACCGTCGCGATTCTGCTCGAGCTCTCGTTCGATTTCGTCGGGTGTTCTGTTGTCGCTCATGTCAAAGTGCCTTCTTAACGGCCTCGCCATCGCGTTCCACATTCTTGGTGGTCCGCGTCGGAGCGAGGGAGGTCATCTTCAGATCTTTGGTGCCCTTGCTGGCAAGGATCGCCGCGATGATGGCAAAGACCACGCCGACGATCAGCGCTGCCCAGCCGGCGTCGAGGCCGAGCGAAGCAAGCGCATCAACCAGCGCAGCCGCAAGCACGTTCAGCGCCACGAGCATGATCACGATGCCGGCCACGATCATGCCGATGGCCGCAACGGCCTTGCGCATGTTCTGGTCCATCTCGGCCCGGAAGAGGTTCATTTCTCCGCGGACGAGCGCGACGACCTGCTGCAGCGCATCGCCGAGCAGGCTTCCGGTGTCACGAAGCTGGCGGCGCGTGCCGTGCTCGGTACCGGTGTGGTCGTCGGTGTGGGTTTCTGTGTGTGCCATCAGTAATCTCCCGTCGTCTTCGTTGCGGTGGGCGACGGCGTCGCGGTCGCGCTGGCGCCGGTGCCGGGCGTGGTGGTGGCCGGGGTCGTTGCCGGCGCAGGGATGTTCTCGCTGCCGGGCGCGCCGCTGGGTGCGGAGCCGCCTTCAGGGCGAGCTGTCGCCCCGATGTCAGTTCCGCGTGAACCGGGCGCCGAGGCCTTGGCGAAGCGCGTAACCGCGAAACCGGCGAGCGCCGCGCCGCCCAGGAAGGCCAGCGGGTTGCGCCGCGCAAAGCGGCTGACATCGCTGGCAAGCTCGCCTACGTCGCGGTCGCGGATGGTGTCAGAGGCATCCGCGAGCGATTCGGCGATCTGGCCAAAGGTCCGTTCTTGCGGAGAGCCGGAGCGCATCTCCTGCGCGGCCTTGCGCAGCGCGTCCGCGATGCCGGACATCTCGGTTGCGACGCCGCCACGGGCACGCTCGGCCTGGGACCAGGCCTCTTCGCGGGCGCGACCGCTCAAGTCTTCCGCGGTCGACCGTGCGTCTTCGGCCAGTCGCTCGGCGGAGCGCTTTGCGTCTTTGCCGGCTTCTTTACCGACATTGCGCGCGTTGGTGTTGGAATCGGTCATCTCAGTGCCTCCTTCATGCCACGACGTTGATGACGACAAGAATGACGACCACGAGGCCGATCAGATAAATTAGAGATTTCATGTCCTAGCCCTTACGACAGCCAATTCGTTATTGTCTGAAGCACCAAGCGATGGAGGGGCTGACGGTTCCGTGATTTTCGCGCGCAAGCGGTGCGGCGCTGAGTTTGGGACCTGGATTATAGGGAGCAGGACAGTGCTCTGCGGGAGCCTGTCGCCGGCTCCCTTTCGGGGCATACAGCTGCCGAGGGTCTCGCCCGGGATCGGGTGCGACCGGAGCCACAGGCGACCATGGATGTCGGCGTTCAGGAATTTCGGCGGGGCTTGGTGGCCGTGCTGAGGCCAAGTCGACTGAGAGCGCGCCGAGCTTTGTCATGTGGAGTTCGGCCATTCGGCGTCACGTCTGAAGGAGGCGATTTGGGCGCTGTCGGTCGCGGTATGCATCACCCGCCCAAGATCATTGAAGCGGCCGGGACTGTCAGGTCGCTAATGGGCGGTCCGCATGCGGTGCACGCACCGCTATACCTGATCATCGACCGGAGGATCGCCAGCTGCACGCGACGCCACGCTGGCACCGCGTTCCGCAGTTTAGGCGGCGCGGTCCGCGCCCATGTCCCCCTGATCGAGCGTCGAAAAAGCCGCATCTAACAGCGTGTCACCCTTCGGCAGGTAGTCGTTCAAAATCTCCGTGGCGCTTGCCCTCTGGGTCTCGTCATGCCGGCATCAGCCACCTCCTGCTCCGGCTCGGGGGCGCGGCTGCGCGGAAGTCACCGGAAGGTCGCGGGACCGCCTAATCCAAGCGTTGCTTCATACACACCGAGAACCTGGTCCTTCGCATCCATCGTGCGTGTGCTGAAAAAAACGGACGCTGTCTTGCTGACGTGCCCATTGGATGAGCAAGCGCACCCGCGGACCGGCGGCGGGACCACCCGCGCGTGACAGTCGGATGCCGGCTCGGCTTGATGCGACTGGAGCCGAGAGGGGAGAAACATGGCCTTCAGAACCATCATTTCACTGGCCTTCGCCGCGACGGCGACAACCGCCGCCGCGCAGGATATGCAGCAGGTTCCGTTCGCGCTCGATTGGGTGTTCGAAGGCCCCGCCGCGCCCTATTTCGCGGCAGCCGAGAATGGGCACTTCGCGGAAGAGGGGCTTGAGGTCAAAATCTCGGCCGGCACGGGCTCGCTCGATGCGATCCCGAAGGTAGCCACCGGCGCATTTCCGGTGAGCTTTGCCGACATCAATTCGCTGATCAAGTTCGTGGACCAGAATCCCGACGCGCCGGTCAAGGCGGTCATGATGATCTACGACAAGCCAGCCTTCGCCGTCATCGGCTGAGTCTCGCAAGGCGTCGAGGCACCCGCCGACCTCGATGGCAAGAGGCTCGGTGCGCCGCCGCCCGATGGTGCCTGGGCGCAGTTCCCCATCTTCGTCGCTGAAAACGGCCTCGACATGGAGGCGATCACGGTCGAGCCGGTCGGCTTTCCCACGCGCGAGCCTATGCTGGCCGAGGGCGAGGTCGACGCGATCACCGGCTTCTCGTTCACGTCCTTCCTGAATCTCTCGCGCCTCGGCATCCCCGAGGACGACATCTCGGTCCTTCTGATGGCCGACCACGGCGTTGACCTGTACGGCAACGCGATCATCGCCAACACCGACTGGGCCGCCGAGAACGAGGATGCGCTCAAGGGGTTCCTGTCGGCCGTGGCAGAGGGCTGGCAAGACGCGATCGCCGACCCGGCCGCTGCGACTGCATTCCTTTTGGAGGCAAACCCCGCCGCCGATGCCGAACTGGAGCAGCGCCGGCTGCAGCTGTCCATCGACCAGAACGTCCTGACCGACTGGGTGAAGGAAAACGGCTTTGGCATCATCGACCCGACGCGGCTCGACAGTGCGCTTGAGCAGATCGCGACGACCTACGAATTCCGGGGAGAGCCTTCGCCAGACGTGTTCACCGACGCCTACCTGCCCGAGGCCGAATTCACGCTGGACTGAGAAAGGGGGGCGCCCGTGGCGGCGCCCCGACGCATGACAGATCTTATAGAAAACGAAGGCGTCCGCTACGCCTACCGCACAGGCGACGGACCGCTTCCCGTGCTTGACGGGCTTGAACTGAGCGTCCCGGCGGGCGGCTTCACCGCCGTTGTCGGCCCGTCGGGCTGTGGAAAGTCCACTCTGACCCGCCTCGTCGCTGGCCTGATGCGGCCGGATCAGGGTATGGTCCGGCTGCATGGCGAGCCCGTGACCGGGCCGCGCGCGACCGTGGGAATGGCATTTCAGAACCCCGTCCTGCTGGAGTGGCGGACGATCCTCGCCAACGTGATGCTACCGCTTGAGATCGTGCCGACGAAGATGTCGAAGGCCGACCAGCAGGAGCGGGCGCGGTATCTTCTGAAGCTCGTTGGGCTGGAGGGGTTCGAGGATAAGCGGCCCTCGGAACTGTCGGGCGGGATGCGGCAGCGGGCGTCCTTGTGCCGGGCGCTGGTCCACAAGCCCGAGGTCCTGATCCTCGACGAGCCGTTCGGTGCGCTTGATGCCTTCACGCGCGAAGACCTCTGGCAGACCCTTCTGGAGGTGAAGGACAAGGAGCCGTTCACCGGCGTGCTCATCACGCATGACCTGCGCGAGTCCATCTTCCTGGCGGATCAGGTTGTCGTGCTGTCGTCTCGACCCGCGCACACGCAATACGTGATGGACATCCTCCGGTCGGGTAAGCGGACGCTCGATGACCTCTACACCCCCGAGGCGGCTGAGCGGCTCAACATCCTGCGCCACCAGATCGAGGTCGCCCAAGGCCGCGCCCCGGCCGAGGATCGCGCCAGGATCGATCCCGCACCCACCGAGCGTGCCGTTCCGGAGATCCTGCCATGATCCTGCGCAAGATCGGCGTGCCGGTGGCCGCCATCGTCGTTTTCCTCGTCCTGTGGGAGGCGCTCGTCTGGGTGAACGGCTGGCCGAACTACCGCATGGCCTCGCCGTCCGACCTGATCCCCGCCTACGAGCGTTACTGGCCACTCTTCATCAAGATGGGCTGGCAGACGCTGTGGCGGACCGTCGTAGGGCTTGTTCTCGCGGTGATCGTGGGCACCGGGATCGGGCTGGTCATGGGATCTCGCGGACCATGCGAGACGGGCTCTACCCGCTGCTCGTGGGGTTCAACGCGATTCCCTAGGCGACCGTGGTGCCCATCGTCGCGCTGATGTTCGTGGGCGCGCACGACTTCAATACCGTGCTGATCGCCTTCATGATCTCGTTCTTCCCGATCGCTGTCTCGATCTCGATCGGGCTGTCCACGCTGGAGCCGGAGTATCGTGACATCCTGCGCGCGCTCGGCGCGAGTCAGGCTACGATCTTCTGGAAGATCGCACTGCCCAAGACCCTGCCTGAATTCTTCGGGGCGTTGAAGGTGGCGGTCACGCTGGCCTTCATCGGCACGAACCTGATGGAGATCGTCTCGCCCCACGGTCGCGGTCTTGGTGCGCTGTTCGATTCCGGTAAGGCGAACAGCGACTATCCTCTGATGTTCGCCGTGCTTCTGGCGCTCGCCGCGCTGGGCGTCCTTCTCTATTACATCGTGGTCGCGCTGGAGAAAATATTCGCCGGTTGGGCGGAGCGGGCCGCCGGGTGATTGGTCCGTAGGCGCGCGCGGCTGTTGACAGGTCGCGTGCGCTGTCCCATGTCGGCGCGGACATACTTGCAACCGGGCGTTCCGTGGGCGCCGAACCGACGAGGAGGGCGCCAATGGCCCAGATCTCCCTGACATTTCCCGATGGCAACGCGCGCGAGTTCGAGGCTGGCGTGACCGCTGCCGAAGTGGCGGCCTCGATCTCGAAGTCGCTGTCGAAGAAGGCAATTTCTGCGAGCGTGGACGGGCGGCATTTCGACCTGCAATGGCCCATCGAGAACGATGCCCGAATTGCCATCCACACCATTGATGATGATGCAGCGGCCTACGAGCTGATCCGCCACGACCTAGCCCACATCATGGCCCGCGCGGTGCAGGAGATCTGGCCCGACGTGAAGGTCACCATCGGTCCGGTCATCAACAACGGCTGGTACTACGACTTCGATCGGGCCGAGCCCTTCACCCCCGAAGATCTTGGCCGCATCGAGAAGAAGATGAAGGAGATCATTGCCACGAAGGACGCGGTGCGCACCGAGGTGTGGGAGCGGCCCAAGGCGGTGGCCCATTACGAAGAGCGGGGCGAGCCCTACAAGGTCGAGCTGATCGAGGCGATCCCCGGCGACGAGCCGCTGCGCATGTATTGGCACGGCGACTGGCAGGACCTCTGCCGCGGGCCGCACCTGCAGCACACCGGGCAGGTTCCGCAGGACGCGTTCAAGCTTATGAGCGTCGCCGGCGCCTACTGGCGCGGGGACTCTTCCCGCCAGATGCTCCAGCGGATCTACGGCGTCGCGTTCAAGAACAAGAAGGAACTCGACGCGCATCTGACGATGCTGGAAGAGGCCGCCAAGCGCGACCACCGGCGGCTGGGCCGCGAGATGGACCTGTTCCACATGCAGGAAGAGGCGCCGGGACAGGTCTTCTGGCATCCCAACGGCTGGAACATTTACGTCACGCTGCAGGACTACATGCGCCGCCGCCAGCGCGAGCACGGCTATGTTGAGGTGAACACCCCGCAAGTCGTGGACCGCAAGCTATGGGAGGCGAGCGGCCATTGGGAGAAGTACCAGGAAAACATGTTCATCGTCGAAGTGGACGAGGAACATGCGCGCGAAAAGGCGGTCAACGCGCTCAAGCCGATGAACTGCCCGTGCCACGTGCAGGTCTATAACCAAGGGCTGAAATCCTACCGCGACCTGCCGCTGCGGATGGCCGAGTTCGGGTCGTGCAATCGGTATGAACCGTCGGGTGCGCTGCACGGCATCATGCGGGTGCGCGGCTTTACGCAGGATGATGCGCACATCTTCTGCGAAGAACGCCAGATCGAGTCCGAGACCAAGGACTTCATCGACATGCTCGCCGCGGTCTACCGCGATCTTGGCTTCCAGAAGTTCCGCGTCAAGTTCTCGGACCGACCCGATACGCGCGCCGGTTCGGACGAGGTCTGGGACAAGGCCGAGACGGCGCTGAAGACCGCGACCGAGGCTGCCGGCTATGCCTTCGAACTGAACCCAGGGGAGGGCGCCTTCTACGGGCCGAAGCTGGAGTTCGTTCTGACCGACGCGATCGGACGGGATTGGCAATGCGGCACGCTGCAGGTGGATTTCGTGCTGCCCGAACGGCTGGATGCAACCTATATTGGGCAGGACGGCGCCAAGCACCGGCCGGTCATGCTGCACCGCGCGATCCTTGGCAGCTTTGAACGCTTCATCGGCATCCTGATTGAGGACCACGCTGGCCGGCTTCCGCTGTGGCTCGCGCCGCGGCAGGTGGTCGTGGCGACCATCGTGTCGGACGCGGATTCCTACGCGCACGAGGTGGTCGCGGGGCTACGCAAGGCGGGGCTGCGGGCCGAGGTCGATACACGCAACGAAAAGATCAACTACAAGGTCCGCGAGCACTCGCTGGCGAAGGTGCCGGCGATCCTGGCGCTTGGGGCGCGCGAGGTCGAGGAGCGCTCGGTCTCGATGCGCCGCTTGGGTGACAAGCACCAGAAGACCATGTCGCTGGACGAATGCGTGACGCTTCTGGCATCCGAGGCGACGCCCCCGGACCTGCGTTGATCGGGGGGCGTGCGCTTCAGTTCCGAAGAGCCGCGCGCGTCTCTGCTGTCCACCCGAGATAAAGCGCCTCGCCGTCCTCGATGACGGGGCGCTTCATCAGGGTCGGCTGAGCGACGATCAACTCCACCGCTTCGCCTTCCCGCTCGGCTTCGGACAGCTGGCGCCAGGTCGTTGAGCGACGGTTCACGATCTTGGGTCCGAACGCCTCGTGAAAGCGCTCGGCCTTCCCCTGCGGCAAGCCATCTTTACGGACGTCTACGAAGGTCACGTCGCGCCCGGCTTCGTTCAGGGCCTTCAATGCCTTGCGGCAGGTGTCGCAGGTGGGGATTCCGTATAGCTGCATATTCACATTCATCCTTTCGCAAAGACTTCTCTTGCAATGGCGATCTGATTCGCGGTTAGGCTTAGATCGTCATTCTTTCCAAGGCACATGCTCCTGGAGCAGCCTGAACTGGAAGACCCTGGCTGCAATAAGGGCCGCTGACGAGCGGTCAAGACACGGAGAACTGGTATGCCCACTGGCACCGTCAAATGGTTCAATACCACCAAAGGCTACGGATTCATCGCTCCCGATGAGGGCGGAAAAGACGTGTTCGTCCACATTTCGGCCGTAGAGCGCGCCGGGCTGACGGGACTCGCCGACAACCAAAAGATCGCTTACGAGCTGGTTTCGAACCGGGACGGTCGCGAGTCGGCTGGCGATCTCCAGCCTCTCTGACCTTTTGGTTCGCTCGCAAGATTGACGGCCCGCTCCGGAAACGAGGCGGGCCGTTCTGATTTGCAGTCAGCGGCCTCGCATCGTGCGCAAGCTGTTCCTGTCGACGGAGTGCCTTAGGGGCGGGGGCGGTTGTCGGCTCCGTCCGCCGGAACGGCGGGAAGGAAATCACGCGACCGGTGCTTTCTCGGTATGATCTTGCGCCGCGGGAGGGGCCGAGAAAACTTTCGAGAAAGTGGCTGTTGTTTACCCTTTCCCCTGCCGGACCCTGTTACGATTGGTCAAGGACAGGCCACCCGACGACAGGGCTGGTCATTCCAGAATGCTACGGGTCACGCTGCAAGGAGTATGCGATGGGAACTCATAGCATGGCAGAATCCCGGATTCTGCTTGTCGAAGATGAAGCGCTGTTCGGCGTCGATCTGGCAATGACGCTGGAAGAGCGGGGTTTCGTCGTTTCGGGACCCGTGCGGTGCCCCGCCGTTGCTGAAGCCGCAATCATTGCCGGAGACGTCGACCTCGCGCTGCTCGACATTGAACTGGGGCAGGGTCTGAACAGTTTCGGCCTCGCACGGACTCTTCAAGCGCAATGTGTCCCGTATATCTTCGTCACCGGCCACGCGCCGTCAGCGCTTGCCCTTCCTCGCGACTTGTCCTGTCGCACGCGCATGACGAAGCCGGTCGATGTTCCAAATCTGCTGGTCCTCATACGTGAGGCGCTCGAGACGGCAGCCCATGCATTCAGTGGCACGATTGCGACCGCAGGCGGGGGAAATCGGGAAGAGGCGTCATCCGCCGCTCCGTCCGGATTAGAGGCAGCGTCGGCAGGCAAGATGGCGTGATGTCATCTTCCTTCGGTCGTTCAGTCCTTTGACCGCGGGCCGTAGGTCGCGAACTTCTCCAGCACGCGCGCAATCTCTTCATCGGGCAGAATCGCGGGAGTGCCGATTTGGCGTGCGATAGCGTACTGGCGCGAGAGTGTTTCAACCTCTTCAGCCAACCAAAGGGCGCGGGATAGGGAGGGTCCGCAGGCGATGAGGCCGTGGTTGGCGAGCAGGCAAGCCGTCCGGTCCTGAAGCGCGTCAAGCGCGTGGCGTGACAGCTCTCCGGTTCCGAAGGTCGCATAGGGTGCGCAGCGGATCGTCGAACCGCCGGCAGCGGCGATCATATAATGTACGGCCGGAATGGCCTCGCCCAGCATGGCCAGCGCCGTCGCATAGGTGGGATGGGCGTGGATGACCGCGCTCAGATCCGGGCGATCTCGCAGGATGTCCCGATGAAAGCGCCACTCGGACGAGGGCGCGTGCCGGCCAGATGCGGTGCCGTCCATCCCGACGAAGACGATATCCTCGGGTGCCATCGTCGCATAGGAGAGGCCGGAGGGTGTCACGAGCAACCCGTCGCCCCACCTTGCCGAAACGTTCCCCGACGTGCCCTGGTTCAGACCGCGGCGGTCCATGTCGAGGCATGTCTGAATGATCTGCAATTTCAGCGCGCGTTCTGCATCCTGCATGCGTCGTCCTTCCTGGGTCATGTGTGGCGCAACTC
Organism: Palleronia sp.; assembly: GCF_042089775.1. Lineage (NCBI taxonomy): Bacteria > Pseudomonadati > Pseudomonadota > Alphaproteobacteria > Rhodobacterales > Roseobacteraceae > Palleronia > Palleronia sp. The sequence goes on along the minus strand of NZ_JBELKF010000010.1, from coordinate 1,869 downwards.
AACGGTTCGCGCGGGCGAGGGCTGCCACCGCGATCACGCCGGCGGCGGTCACGAGAAGCGCGGCCGGCGCTGCGTCACCAATCCGTTCGAGCGAAGCTTGCTCGTATACGCGGGTGGCTAGCGTATCGTAGTTGAACGGTCGCAGGAGGAGCGTTGCCGGCAGCTCCTTCACCGCGTCCACGAAGACAAGAAGAAGCGCCGTCGCCAGCGATCCTCTCATCAGCGGCAGGTAAACCGCGCCGAGTGTTCCGCCGGCGGTCCGTCCGAGCGCGCGTGCTGCCATGGGCAGGCTAGGCGACACCCGCCCCATCGCGGCGTCCGTGGCGCCTTGGCCGATGGCGAAGAACCGAACGAAATAGGCGAGCACGATCGCGGCCGCCGACCCGGTAAGGAGCAACCCGGGGTCAGGCGCCCCCAGCGATACGATCAGATCGGCAACACGATTGTCGAACCAGGCAAGTGGCAGGAGCAGGCCGATGCCAAGTACTGCTCCGGGGGCGGCGTAGCCGATCATCGTCGCAGGCATCAGAAGCCGCGGAAGGCCGCGCCCGGACAGGCGCACCCCGTAGACGAGAAAGACTGCCGCTCCTACGGTCAATGCGGCCGCGGCCCCACCTGTCGTGAAGGAGTGTAGCGCAGCCTGGACCAGGCCGGGATCGAGCCATCGATCCGCCTCGTTCGCCGCGTGGCCAAAGAGGATCGACACCGGCAGCCCGAAGCCCAAGGCGAAGGGGATCGCACAGAAGGTGGTTGCCGCGGCGCCCGCGAGGCCGCGGATCCTTGTGCGGGTAGGGCGCCGCTCGGACCGGGTCATGGCGTAGAAGCGCGACCGGCGGCGCGAGATCTTTTCGAGCGTGACAAGAACCAGGACGAGCATGAGGATCACGCAGGCAATCTGCGCCGCACCGCCGGGGTTTCCCTGCTCAAGCCACACGGTGAAGATGCCAGTGGTCAGCGTCTGAACACCGAAATAGTCGACCACGCCGAAATCGTTGATCGTTTCCATCATCACGACCGCCATGCCGGCAGCGATGGCGGGCCGTGCCAAGGGCAGTCCAACGCGAAGGAAACGAGATCCATGCCCTGCACCTAGGGCGCGCGCGACTTCGAAGCTCTGCGCGGACAACTCGCGAAAGGCCGCCCGCGCCAGGAGATAGACGTATGGATAGAGTGCGGCGGAGATTACGATGACTGCGCCGCCCCTGGAGCGGACCTCCGGGAAGGCATAGTCGCGGGCGCTCTCCCATCCCGCCAGCGCCCGAAGACCTGTCTGCACGGGGCCGGCATATTCGAGGAAATCGACGAGCGCGTAGGCACCGACATAAGCGGGGACGGCCAGCGGGAACAGCAGCGCCCACTCTAGCCAGCGAGACGCCGGGAAGCGGTACATCACCACCATCCAGGCTGCCGTGGTGCCGACCACCCCCGTGACGACCCCGACCATTGCCATCAGCAGGATTGAGTTTCCCAGATACCGGGGCAGGGTGGTCGAGACGAGATGCCGCCATATGTCCTGCGTGGGATGCAGGGCCATCCAGATGACGGCGACGATGGGGAGAAGAACGACTGCCGCGATGACAGCGGCCCCGACGGACCATCCGGATGTAGTTCTTGAAGTCGGCGCTATCTGAGAAGTTCGCTCGGTCATGCTAGCTAGTTACGGTGCGGTCGGAGTCGTGTCCAGAAACCGTGGTGGCGGCGAGATCGTGTGATTGCGCGGCGCAGGGTTGCGCACGACAAGAAGTTACCTGGTTGGCTGCGCCGGCGTGCCGGACGTGTCTCGAAGCACTTTTTTGATCTTCAGGCGAGTTTTTCTCTTGCGGGTTTTGTTTGCGGACCGTAGATAGCGCTTCACCGGCGGCGCTGAGG
>NZ_JBELKF010000234.1:0-2751 GCF_042089775.1 Palleronia sp. | reverse complement strand
ATTTCTGGAACCGCCTTCGTGAGTGGGGTGGCAGCAAGCGACTGCTCAGCCCGAAAGAGGCCGGCATACTGAGAACTTGCGGAATGCTTCCGACAAAAATCCCTTCGGAAAAACAGGCCATCATAGCCAACGGGCTCCTCGAAATGGCCCGAGCCGAAGGTTTCGTAGAAGAGGACGAAGCCCCGCGCATCCGGATCTCAAGCCTTGCGCGGCAGCACTGACTTGGAGAGGGTCTTCAATGGACCTTTCGCCATCCTGTCAGTTTGATCCGGACGACTTCGTCGTTTTCGGTTTCGTTGCCGCGAGACCGCTGGCGTAGACCGATGCCATACTCCGACGAGTTCTCGGCCCGCGAGATCTCGAATTCGTCCCCTTCGCGCGCGCCCACATCCCGAAACCATCCGGTCATGTGTGTTATTCGGTATTCGTTGCGAGTGCCGCGTTCGTCGTGCAGCTTATTGTTGTAGTATACAAAACGAAACCGAAGCCTGTGCCCCGCGTCGTCAGTGCACATGATCCAAGCATCTGGGTTCTTAACGCCTGCATCCAAAGGGGGAAGAATTTTAAGAAGTTCTTTCTCGCTTTTTGGGATCAATATCCCGCCCTGATGGCCACCGGTTGTGCCAACGTCATTCGAGCTTAGGGGTTTTCGGAAAGTTTGTCTTGTCATGTCTTCCTCGGGAGTATTTCAAGCGCGAGCTGGAGGTCGTCGGCATCCCTTGTCGAGACGGGAACGGTCTGATTTGCTAGGTCCCTTTTCCATGTTGACCTGTCTATCATCACCTCCTCGACAGTATCTTTATAAAAGAGTCTGTAGATCGTCACTGGCTCGGTTTGACCTCGCCGATGTGCTCGAGCACTGGCTTGCGCCTCCAGCGCGGGATTCCAGACCGGCGTGAAGTGGATCACCACGGTTGCTGCAGTGATATTGAGACCGGCACCAGCCGCCTTGGGATTCAAGATGAGGCAGGCAGCACCGTCATGTGCGGCAAAGACATCGATGATGGTCTGGCGATCTTCCTGCGGTGTTGCCCCATTGATAGCGCCCCAGTGGGTGTAGGGAAAATTAGAGCATGCTTCCCTCAATAGGTCACCGATCCTATTGAAAAGAGAAAAAATTATGACCTTGCGGCCATTTAAGAAGGCTTCACGCAGGAGGTCGACAGTCCTTTCCATCTTTGGGGTTATGAGAGGCATTGTAGAGGAAGGCATGACCTCTGCATCTTCTTCGTCGGCACCATCTTTCCGAAGCCACGGATGCGCGCAAAGCAGTTGCAATTGGAGTGTTGCGACCAATGCTCCGGCGACCGGATACTTCGCCAGTGTTGCGTCCCGGACCTCTCGGTAATGATCTACGAGCCTGTCATCAAGTTCGAGAGGGACATCGATGTCAATGCGTTCTGGTAAATCTGCGGCGACGTCTGCCACTCTCCTTTTGAGAATGATGGGATCGGTCAATTTCCCTAACGCCTGTCCAGAATCGAGACTGTCGGGGAATTCCCTTTCGAATTCACTTTGATTGCCAAGCAGTCCTGGGATAGCGAAATCGGTCAATGACCAAAGGTCCAGCAACGTATTTTCTACCGGAGTGCCCGTCATTGGTATCGCGCGTTTTCTTGGAACGCTGTCGATGGCTCGACGCCGATTTGAGTGCGGGTTCTTTATCGCTTGCGCTTCATCGCATATCACCCAGGACCATTCGAGTGATGAGAAGATGGATATATCGTTTACCATCGTCTCGTAGGTAGTTATTACTACGCTAGATTTCTGCAGTTCGCGATATACGCCTGCGCGGTGAGCACCCCGGTGCACTGCGACGCTCAGGTCTGGAGCAAACCTTTCGATCTCACGCACCCAGTTCGCGATGAGACTGGTCGGACATACGATCAGGGCCGGCGCGGCTTGTTCTGGACGTTCAAGCATAAGGAGTGCGATGATTTGTAGCGTTTTGCCCAGTCCCATCTCGTCAGCCAGGATGAGACCCCCAGTGCGTGAGACGGTATTCCACATCCATTGGACGCCGCGAGCTTGGTATGGGAACAGATCAGCTTTGAGGCCGTCTATATTCAATGTTCCATCGTGGTGCTCCGCCGCTGTATTCCCTGTCTGAAGCACGGACTCATCCGGGATGGTCACAACGCCACCTTCATGCGACCTGATGAGCTTGATTGCGGAGCTGAACGTCAAGTTTTCCGGATTCTCCTCTTCCAGAGCTCTTGCAAGCAGATCCGCAGAGTCGCGCGGCAGCGGTCTTAGGACTGTTCCATCCACTACCCAAGTGTGACGAATGGTCGGGGCCCAGAGCTTGCGCTTCTCGCCTCTTACGGTTCGAATGCCGCCCAGCTTAACCACAATTTTCTCGCCCCTGCGGTCGAGCGCGATGAACGGCTCAAGCAACCTCTCTGAGATGGAGTAACCCTCCGGCAATTCCCCACGTAGGGCTTCGAACGTGGTTGGAAGGGACGGTAGATCAACCATCTCAGGCCTTCATCATCGATTGGAGGTCTTCGATCGACCAAGGCATCGGATGTCTTGTATGGACGGCTCTGTGGCAACACGGGCAAAGCGGGACAAGGTCGCTTACAGGATCATAAGGACGCGGCTTCTTGAGCAGCGCGAGAGGCTCCAGATGATGAACTTCGATAATACCTCCGGCGTCGCCGTATCGACGCGTCGGTTCAATTCCGCAGGCGAGGCACCTTTCGCCATGCACGCGTAGGCACAGTAGCCGGTTTCTCGGGTTGCGTTCAC
>NZ_JBELKF010000233.1:0-2753 GCF_042089775.1 Palleronia sp. | reverse complement strand
GGCCATCGCCCTCGCCGCTACCGTCATCTTCTGGTTATGAGTCCAGAGCCTAGAACGGCTGACATCCAGCTTGAGATACTGCTGATGAACGGACGCCGGCTTCTTGTGTCCTCGGCAATGGATCTGGAGGTGCTGGCACGCCTCCTTCCGGTGCTGGACGGCCGATGATTGCGTTCCCGGCGGGGGTGCACGTTTGGATCACGGGCGGGGTGACGGACATGCGGCGCGGCATGAACACGCTGGCGTTGCAGGTCCAGCAGGGTCTCGGGCGCGATCCCCATGCCGGCGAGATCTTCTGCTTCCGCGGGCGCCGGGGCGATCTGGTCAAGCTGACCTGGCATGATGGCGTGGGGATGTCGCTCTATACGAAGCGGCTGGAGGCCGGGAAGTTCATCTGGCCGACCAGCGGGAGCGGTGAAGCGGTGCAGATCTCCGCGGCCCAGCTCGGCTATCTTCTGGAAGGGATCGACTGGCGCAACCCCCGCTGGATCCAACGCCCTGCAAAGGCGGGATAAACCGGCGGTAAGAGCCTTGTTTCATGGGATTTATGAAGCCGGCGTGGGAGACATAGGCCATGTCAGATACCGCTTCCGAGATTGACAGATGCGGGCCGCGCTCGCCGCCTCGGAAGCCCGTGCCAAGGCCGCTGAAAGCGAACTGGCGCAAGCTCGGGCAGTGGCCTCGACCGCCGAGGCGATGATCAAGCATCTCCGGCTCGAGATCGCCAAGCTCCAGCGCGAACAATATGGCCATAGCTCGGAGCGCCGTGCCCGCTTGATCGACCAGATACCATCTGCCGCGCGAGCGTGGTAATCGAGGCCCCGATCGCCTGCTCGTGCTGCGGGCCGGATCGCATCGTGAAGATGGGCGAGGATATCACCGAGACGTTGGAGGTGGTCCACACCGTCCGCGAGAAGTTCACCTGCCGCTCTTGCGAGAAGATCAGCGAGCCGCCGGCCCCGTTCCACCCCGGTGGCTGGGCTGGCCCGAACCTTCTGGCGATGATCCTGTTCGAAAAGTTCGGCAAGCATCAGCCCCTGAACCGGCAGGCTGAACGCTATGCGAAGGAAGGTGTCGATCTCAGCCTCTCGACGCTTGCCGACCAGGTCGGGGCCTGTGCCGCCGCGCTCGAGCCGATCCACGCGTTGATCCGGACCCATGTCCTCGGGGCCGAGCGGCTGCACGGCGATGACACGACGGTGCCGCTTCTGGCGAAGGGCGGGACGCGCACGGCGCGGCTCTGGACCTATGTTCGGGACGACCGCCCCTTCGCGGGCGGGGAGCCGCCGGCTGCGCTGTTTTACTTCTCGCGCGACCGGGAGATGGCCCACCCCAACCGGCATCTCGCCGGCTGGCAGGGCATTTTGCAGGCCGATGCCTACGGCGGTTACAACGACCTCTATCGCGGCGACCGTAATCCCGGCCCGGTGAGCAGCGCGCTTTGCTGGAGCCATGCCCGGCGCAAGTTCTTCGAACTTGCCGACATCAAGGGGAATGTCCGGAAGGGCAAGCCTGCCCATGACATATCGCCGGTGGCCTTGGAGGCAGTGACGAAGATAGATGCCATCTTCGACGTCGAGCGCGAGATCAACGACTTGGGCGCCGTGACCAGGCTCATCGCCCGGCAACGGCTGTCCCGTCCGCTAATCGAAGACCTGCGCGACTGGATGCAAGCCGAGCGCGATACGATGTCGAGGCACAACCCCGTCGCCAAGGCGATCGCCTACATGTTCAAGGCAGGCCGTTGGGACGCGTTCACCCGCTTCCTCGACGATGGCCGGATCTGCCTGACGAACAACGCTGCCGAGCGGGCGCTTCGTGGCGTGGCTCTCGGCCGCAAGTCATGGCTCCTCGCCGGCTCCGAGCGCGGTGGTGACCGCGCCCCCTTCATGTATTCCCTGATCGTCACCGCGAAGATGAACGATGTCGATCCTCAGGCCTGGCTCGCCGATTGGCTCGGCTACCCGGCACGACAGCCTCTCGGGTGCCGGAACTGCTGCCCTGGAACTGGTTGCGACCCGACAAGGATGGCCGCATGACCCTGATCGCCCGCCTCCGGATCATCCTGAACGACGGCGAGCCAATGCCGATGCGCCATATCGAAGTGCCACTGAAGATCAGGCTCGACCGGCTGCATAACACCATTCAGGCTGTCATGAGCTGGACCGACACCCATCTCAACGAGTTCCGGGGGGTGATGCCGGTTGGGGCGAGCCCGATCCGGAGGAATTCTATGACGGCCCCACGGGCGCGAAGAAGATCACCCTGGAAAAGCTGCTCGACTAGACCGCCACCAGGACGACCCAGTATGTCTACGACTTCGGTGATGACTGGGACCACAGCATCCGAATCGAGCGGGTCAACGAGGCCGCCCGGGCATGACCTATCCATGGCTGCTGAAGGCCACCGGGGCCTGTCCGCACGAGGACGTCGACGGCGCGTGAGACTATGAGAAATTCCTCAAAGCGCTCGCCGATCCCGATCATGAGCAACACGAGGACATCGTCCGGTAGTCGGGCGGGAACTTCGACGCAGAAGATGCCGGAATCGACAGCATCACCGAACGCTTCAACCGCCTTGCCGCGAAATGGGCCCCGCGGTCCCGTAAACCCAAGGCAGAGACGTAAGAGAAGCCAGCGCCCGCAGCCTACATCGGATGCTTACGTACGTTCTGAAGTCTTGCCTCCTTTGTACAGCGGCAACTGTTGAGCACTAGACCTGAATTCCGCCAGCGCATTGCTCACGCCTTCTCG
>NZ_JBELKF010000074.1:1920-16574 GCF_042089775.1 Palleronia sp. | reverse complement strand
CGAAAGGTTCTCAATGGCTTAGCCGAGGCGTGAGGCCAACTGCGATTGCCCTGCGTTGCAGGTTTAGCGGGCCTCGTCCGTCGCCAGAAGATCGCCGGGCCGTTGAGATCCTGCGCGGTGCCCATGCGGCCGAAGGGGACGGCGGCGCGGGGCGCGCGACCTCAAGGTTCGGTGTGTAGCTTGTCCGGTGGCCGCGGATCAGGTGCTGGTCGGCCCGGTACCGAAATCGCAGGACCGACTGATCGAGCCCAGAGCCGTGATGTCGGTGGCGCGATTCCGATTGCGCAGCGCGTTCGCACACCGGTCGCACAGGGCGGCCCCGTCACAACCCGATACCCGACGCGCCGTCCTGTGGCACCTCGAACAGCGCCGCAGCTTGGCGGAGCCGATGAAAAGGCGGAAGCGTCCCAGACGAACTGCCAGCAAGATCGGGCTCGCTTTGGTTAAGAATTTCTTAAGTGCATACCAGCGGGCAGTCGCGGAAAGCGATAGTAAAATGGATGTATATCGCGCCCGGGTTGCGCACCATCATGTGCGGACATTCGCCGGCGGAAGACGCCGGGCCTGTGTTCAATGGACGAGTCACAGGGTCGCCAGCCGACGGCCAATCGGGTTGGCCGAGCTTGGAGATCAGATCGTGTAAGAGGAACGGATTGGAGCGGGTGAAGGGAATCGAACCCTCGTATTCAGCTTGGGAAGCTAGGGTCACTCACTGATTTCCTTTGGCTTTTCCTACGACTTCGGGAGAAACTGCGGGACCGAGGCTCGTGAAGGCCTCCATAGCATCTGCCAAATCGCTGTCGAGCACATGCGCGTATCGCATCGTCGTCTCGATGTTGGCGTGCCCGAGCATCCGGCTCACCAGCTTGAGGTTACCCGTTTTTCGCAGCAGCCGCGTGGCGAAGGTGTGCCGGCAGTCATGGAACCGGAAGTTGTCGATCTCGGCAGTCGTGAGGGCGTTGCGCCATTCCTCCCAGATGTGCCCGCCATCGGTGATCCTGCGACGCTCGCCTTGGTGCTTCCCTTCCGTCCTGACGACGAAGGTGAACACGTAGGCCCGTTCCGTCATCGTATTCGAGCGGGGCAGGGCGGAGAGGATCGCTCGCGTCTCGGGGCTCATGGGCACGGTGTAGCTGCCACCGCCCTTCTGGCGGAACCGCACCCGGTTCGTCGACATATCAACGTCGGCCCATTTGAGGCTGCATATCGCATCGCGCCGCGCGCCTGTGGTCAGGGCGAACTTGACCATCGGGTGTAGGTCCTGACGTAGATGCTCGAACAAGCGCTCCTGTTCCGCCAGCGTCAGCTCGCGCACCCGCTCGGCGTCCTCCTTTGTCTTGAGCGCCTTCCAGTCGATATCAGGCACCGTGGCATCGTGCATCTTGCCCATGTGGTTCATCGACCGCTTGAGCATGTCGATCCGCCGGTTCGCCGTGGCGTTGGCGCAGTCAGCCCGCATGGCCGCGACCATCTTGAACAGGCGCCCGGTCGTCAGGTCGCCAATGGGGGTCTTTCCCGGCAGCACGACGAGGATGGCAGATGCCTGCCCTTTGGCCGTGCCAGCGGATGACTGGTGCTGGCACACGTCGCTCCAGTATGTCCCGAGCGCCTCGGCCACGGTGAAGGACCCTTGCCGCTTCGCCTTGTTCCCGGCCTTCGCCGCTACGCGCGCCTCGGCCTCTACTGCTTTCGCTTCTTGGAAGTCGTCCGTCCCACAAGAGCCGTGAAATCTACGACCCCGGACCTGGAAGTCGTAGTGCCAGAACCTCGACCCTTTCTTTCGGAACGGCATTCTTCAATGGTCCTTTTTTCGATGTAGTCGTCGAGATCATCGGGCCGGTACAGGATCTTTCCGCCGAGCTTCACGTACCGTAGCCCATCCGACCGCAGCCGCTGCAAGGTCTTCGTGCAGACGCGCAGCGTTTCGGCGGCTTCCTGTGGCGTGAGAAGGCGCGGCGCTCCCATGGTCAGCCCTCCGCTTTCGCGATCATAGCGCGATACCGGATCGCGTGCTTTTCCCGGCACGAGACCCATTCCGCCGTCGGGCGCTTTCCCGGAGACATGGCCCTCGCCGCGGCTCTGAGCATGTCGCGGGTAGGTTCGCGGGGCGCGACCAGATGCGTTCGTGGGCAGATGAGGCGGGCGACGGCGAGGCGCAGGCTCATCGCGGCCACTCCCTAACCATCAGATCATCGGGGATGCTTACGAACGGCTTCCGCGTCCCGCCGATCTGCTTCATGAAGAACGCGGTACCGGCGGCGGCGCACTGGTCGCGCAGGGACCGGGCCCACTCCGGATCCATCGGCCGAGCGCCGGGGCCGGACTCGCCGCCGGCGATGATCCAGTCGAGGCCGGACTGGCCTTTATCGAAGACAGCTTCCGGCTGCCGGCCACGCTGGCAGTTGTGCAGGGGAGGGTGACCGTTCCCGCACCAGGCGCAATCGCCCCAGCACTCGGCGTCCAGAGCACTCTCGCCGAACCATGCCGTCTCCAGGTCGACGAACTCCAGCAGCGGCTCGGCTGAGACGAACCGCACCGCCGCCGGCACCGCCAGCAGCGCGGGGATATTCCGGTCGGCCGTCTCCTGCGTCCCGGCGCTCGTCCCGAGCCAGACGTTCGGCCAGCCGTCGCCCCAATCGTCCGGCAGCATCTTCGCGATGTTCTGCGGGCGCTTCGTCAGCAGAAGCCAGTCGAGGTTGGGGCACTCGCGGATCAGGGCCCAGAGATCGGCGCGCCAATCATCCGGCACTGCGTTGTCGAACACGTCCGCGAGGCTGGCAACGAACACGCGGCGGCGGATGCCCTTGGCACCGGCCACTGCATCCCACTTCCGGGGCTTCGACCAGGTGGCGGCTGTGGTGCGGCGGCGGTCTGCCGTCGGACCCCAGCCGACATGGCCGGACCGCTTGGCCCAGCCTTCCGCGTAGCAGTGATCGCATTCGGGCGCGACCTTCTGGCACCCGGTCCACGGGTTGAAGGTGAAGTCGCACCATTCGATCGAGGTTTCAGCCATTGCCGGTCTCCATCTGATCGATGTTCTGGCGGTGGACGGTGAAGGTGACGGCGACGGTCCACGGGTTCGCGTCCCAGCCATAGCCGCGCGGGCCGTTGAGGCCGTCCCAGAGATCAGCGAACCAGTCGCGGGCATAGTCCCAGCCGATCCAGCCTCCCTTCGGGTGGGGTTCCTCGGCGGGAAATGGGTTTCCGTTGTCGTCCAGATCGCCCGGCTTGCACCCTTCAGCCCACGCGTCATCCTCGCTTATCTCCTGCACCCGCTGGACCCGAACGTCCGTGACCTGGAGCGTCAGGCGAGACGCCCATCGGGGCATGAAGATCGAGGGGCGGTCTTTGATGCCCTTCCTCGCGTCGGTCGCCGCATAGCGTATCCCGCACCACCTGGGCTTGCCGCCCGGGTTTATCTCGCGAGGACGGACCCCGTCATAGATGGGTGCTACCGCCCACGTCTCGCGAACCCAGAGCCGATCGCCACGGGCGAAGCGGATGCGCGGCTTGATGAACGGCATCCATTCGGCAACCGCCGCCGCCTCGGTGTCGTGGATGCCGAGGCCGCCGCCGTCGAGGCCGGGATACTCCACGAACCATTGGCCTTCGTGCTCGAAAGGCTGGGGCTTCAGCACCCTTCGCGTTTGGGTCTTCCGCCCGTCGAGCAGGGCGCGGACCATCGGGCCGGAGAACAGGATTGGCCTGTCGGTCATAGCTCTATCCCCATGAAAGCCTCTTGGATCGCGGCGTCCTTGCAGCGGTCCCACATTTTCCAGAAAGGCCGGCGCCAGCGAGGATCCCGCTTCGCCCGACGGCGGTATCTGGCGAGGCGCTGACGCTTCGCCTTCGGGACGCCCTGCCAGTGGCGGCCGCAAATCCACTCGTCGCCCACCTGGATGGGCGGCTTGCCCTTCCTCTGTCCGATCGTCCGGTGACAGCCCGGGACGATGCAGGGCAGGCGCAGCGCGCTCATGCCGACATCCTCCGTCCACAGCGCTGGCAGACGCGCTCGGGCATGGACCGGCTCTCACGCCAGCGGTGCAGCCCAAGTCGGCACAGGAGGCGCTTCATGTCAGCCACCAGAGCGGCAGGGCGATCAGCGCGCACAGGAGCACGCCAGCGACGAAGCCGAGGGCCATCCGCCGGCCGCATCGGACGCAGTGGCTCGTGCCCTCGCTTCCGAGGCCCTTGGCTTCTGAGCAGTATGGGCAGGTCATGCCGCGGCCTCCTTCTCGACCAGGTGCTCGCAGTTCGCGCCGGCCAGAGCCTCGGCGAGATCGGGGCAGACGCTGTTGCCGCAGCAGGAAATCTGGACGTCCTTCGGGAACGGGCGCCATGCCCATTCTCCGGCCTCGTCCTGTTCCCAGACGCCCTCGATCACGTAGTCGGGCGGGAAGCCCTGCGCGTTGAACAGCTCGCGTGGCGTGAGCATACGCAGGCCGATGTCGACCACCACGAACGTCTCGCCGTCGATCTCGAGCGTGACGAACTCGCCGCCCTCCCACGCGCCATGCTCGCGCAGGAACTCGGTGACCTCGCGTGCGCGAGCCTCGTGCTCGGTGGTGAAGGGAGGGGCCGAAAGCTCGGCCTGACAGTGGCCGAAGCGATCGCGCACGGTGACGGTGTGACACGGCTCGTCCATCGGGGCGCCGTCGCCGGTGCCGTAGTATTTCGCGAACCATGCGGCCACCGGCGTCTGGGTGCAGCCCTTGCCGACGATGGTGGACAGAGGCGAGCGAGCGTCATGCCCGACAAGCCCCGTGTTCTGCTGAGCGAGGAAGGCGGAGAAGGGATACTGCCGCGGACCCGCCGCCACGATGGTGCCGAGTGGCGCGGTCGGGTCGTAGCACCGCGGGGCCTGTCCCGGCCGCTCGCCGTTCCCGATGTGGACGAGGCCGGGCGCGATCAGGGCGTGCCGGTTCTCGACCGTCACCGTCCGTAGTGGTTCCGCCAGGTCCGCGCTGCGCTTCCCGCGCCCGCCGCCGTGGCCGTAGTAGGTCGCCAGCGCAGGCGCCATCACCATGTTCTGGTCTTTCGTGCTCGCGCAGATGGTGTGGTGCGGATCCTGTATGCCGCGGTTGCCGCCGCCCTGCTGCGCGTAGGTCAGCACCGGCGCCAGGAGCGCGGAATGCGAGCCGCCCGCGAGGATCGTCGCATGCGGTGCCGTGACCGGTGAAGACCGGCGAGCCGTGCCCTTCATGCTCATCAGGGAGGGCGAAATGATCCCAAGCGGGGCCGCGCCGCCGGGTTTCTTGATCCAGCTGTTCGCCGTGATGGTGGCGAGCGGGTCGCGCACATCCTGTCCGGTCGCGCCGCCGTTGAAGCGGGTGATCGAGGGGGCCAGCAGCGCATGCTGGATGCCGCCGGCCGAGACGGTGCCAAGCGGATTACCGATCGGGTATTCGCGCCGCCCGCCGCTGTCGCCATGGGCCACGCTGACGATCGAGGGCGCGACCCGGGCATGATGCCCACCCGTGCAGACGGTCGCCGTGGGTTCGCGCTCAGAGTATCCGGGGTGGCCGCTCGTGTTCACGATGAACGGCCGCTCCGCCTCGAGCACATAGCGAGCCATCCCGCGGGCAATCCGGGCCATCGTATTCTTCGCCAGCGGCCGCACCGCGCGCAGGCCGTGCTTCGCCTTGATCTCGGCCGAGGTGTCGAAAATAGACGGGCAGGGCAGCGACCAGTCAATGATCTCTGCCGCCGCGCGCCAAGGCTTCAGCTTGCCGGACTTCACTGCCGGGCTGTTCGGGTCGCCATGCGACGGCTTCGGCCAGACGATCGGGCGACCGTCACGGCGCGCGATCCAGAACATGCGCCGCCGGATGGTCGGGGCGCCATAGTCGCAGGCGCGCAGGACCTTCGCCTGCATCCGGTAGCCGGCGCGGCGGAACCGCTTGCGCCAGTGCTTGTAGGTATGCCCCGACAGCCATTCGATCACGCGGCCTTCGTCGTCGACCGGACCCCAGGTCACGAACTCCTCGACGTTCTCCATGATGATGACGTCGGGCTTCACGTCCTCGGCCCAGCGGAGGACCACCCACGCGAGGTCTCGGATGTTCCGGTCGCGCAGTGCCGAGCCCTTCGCCTTCGAGAAATGCTTACAGTCGGGCGAGGCCCAGAGAAGCCCAACCGGCCGCCCGCGGGTCACGCTGCGCGGGTCCACGTCCCAGATGTTCGAATCGAGATGCAGCGTGTCGGGGTGGTTCGCGGCGTGCAGGGCGAGCGCTGCCGCCGAGTGGTTGATCGCCACGTCTGGGCTGCGGCCGAGCGCCTGCTCGATGCCGGTACTGGCGCCACCGCCACCGGCGAAGCTGTCGATGATGAGGGGGCGGCCCCCGTCGGTTCGGCGCGGTGGGTCCAGGTCGAAGAGGTTCGCGCCGTCCATCAGCAGATCCCCGCTTCATCGTCGAGGACGGCGTTCACCATGTTCTCGTCGATTACGGTCTCTACGATCCGGCGGGCCAGTTCATTCTGGGTGGTCCCCCGGCGTTCGGCGTGGGGCCGCAGGCGATCGAGGATGTCGTTCGGGAACAGGACGGTCTTTCCGTTCGCCTCGGCTGGACGTTTCGGGCGCTGACGCCGGGCGGATGCCTCTAGTGCGGCTACGGTGCCTTCGCTCACGCCGACCCGGGCGGCGATGTCCTTCGTCGGAATGCCGGTCTGGCGAAATGCGACCACGGCGGCTGTGCGGCTGGGGTAACCGCAGGTCGGCTTCGGGGCGCCCATCACGAACCCTCCGCCACGTGCCGCGCCACGGCGAGCCAGTCCGGCCTCGTAAGGGCGGGGTCGACACGCATCGGGGCGGGCACGAGCTCGGCGGCCCTCACGGTTTCGATGATGTGGCGAGGGGTGAAGAAGGTCTGAGGCATACCGCGTTCCCAAGGTGAAAAGGCGGGGGCGACAGGGACGGGCCGCCCCCGCAGGTGATCCGCCGACGAGCAGTGCGGCGGACAGGGAGGGACTAGAAAGGGAGCGAGGCGTTGGGCGCAGGGCAGCCGTCGCCCGCGCAGGCTGCAGTCTGGGCAACCACGCGAGGTGCCATGACCATCCCGAGGGCGACGAAGAGAGCCAACGCTGCGACGATCAGAATGACCGGGGCGAATAGAGGCGTTGGGCGCGGTTTGGCGACCATCTCTCCGGTCCGGAGGTTCGCGAAGCGGGAAAGCTCTTCCTGGCGGGACATGCTCATTCTCCGATGTTTGTGACGCGGTGGCGGGGCGCGCGCTCGATCTCATCGAGCGTCAGCTGAGCCGCCCAGGGCGCTCCCCGCTCGTAGACATCCCCGACCGGCTTCCTGTCTTTCCCGAGACATTCGCGTCGTTGATGGGCTTCGTGCCCGCCGGTCGGGGTGGCGGGGCGATCCCCCGCGTTCGGTTCGCCGTCGGCGCGCGCTGGGCGCCCGCCAGGCGTGAATTCGTGTTTGATGCCGCTCATGCCGCGTCCGCCTCGACCAAGTCCTCGCGGGTGATCGCGAAGACCTCGGAGACCACGAGGAACGTCTCGCCCGGGCTGGCAGCGGCCAACTTCGCAGCTTCGGCCTGCGCCTCTTGAGCGGTGCCATGTTCGAACGGCCACATGGCGGGGCGGATGCGATTGGTCCCGCCGCCACGGCGGAACACGAAGTGCCCGCCGCCGATGACTTCGCCCTTCCGAGGCTCCTGGGGGTTCTTCAGCCAGCCGCCGCGCGGCTTCTTCTTCGGATTGGCCTTCGTCTTGTCGATCATGGAGTTGTCTCCCTCGTCTGCCCGCGAAAGCGGGGTGTGTGGTGGGCTGGTCAGGCGGCGCTGACCGCGTGGATCACGTGCGCCGGGGGCACGGGCAGGGCCGGTGCGACGGGCGTCGGAGGGGTGGGGGTGCCGTTCGCAGCGACGAGAACCAGCGGCATCGGCGCCAGGCTAACGCGGCGGACTTCGAACTGGGCCAGAGCTACCGCCGCGTAGCGGTCGGTGCAGGCTGTTCCCTTGGGGGTGACGTAGATCATGGGGCGTCTCTCCGTTGCATGGCTGGTGGGCCGTGGCGTTGGAGAGACTATGCGAAAATCGCAGGAACAGCGCAAGGAAAAAAGTTGCGAGAACCGCAAGAAAATTCGCATGGAGTGATTCGGGAAGCTGGCGATAACAGCAGGGAAGGTGCTACACCGCCCCTGTCAGCGCGGGACGGAAGGAGAGCGTGATGCGGACGGAAGGGTATGACATGGATGCCGACACGGGGCTGGACGCGGGCATCAAAGCCCACGTCGCCGTTCTACGAAATGCTGGGGTGGAGACGTTCGAATCGTGCCAAGGCGGTGCAGGACATGCCTACGCAGAGCCGACGGTGAGATTCTTTGGGGATCGCAGCGAGGGGTTTCGCGCCCTCGCTGCTGCGCTTCAGGTCGGACTACCTGTCACGGACCTTCGGCGCGCTTGGCCGGTGGTCGAAGGTGAGCCTACCGGCCCTTGGTGGGAGCTGGTGTTCCGGGCCTAGCTGAGCCTGGAGCACTCCTGGCACAGGGGTTTATCCCCGGTGCCCTGCCGCAGGTTCTCTTTCTCGATGTTGTTGCCGGTGTTGCAGTTGGTGTTGTTGTGATGGATGGACGCTTTGACCGAGTGCCACGGGCTCTTCTTCGCCATTCCTATACCTCCAGGTTGTGGAGCCTCGAGCGTGGCATGGCGAAGATGATTCTCGAAAGCAAAAAAGCCCCGCGCGATGGCGGGGCAGGTGGGGTTCAATGATTGAAGTTCGCGAGACTGTCGAGACCGTGCCGGGCTTCGGGGTGACCTATCGCGTGAAGCGGCGCACGTGGCTGCTGTTCGGGGTCATTCCGGTGGCGTGGTCTCGGGAGACGGTGCGGGGCTGACCCGGCTGTCGCGGTCAATAACGATAACCGACGGCTGCTCGCTTGACCGCGCAGCCGTAATGGAGTCCGCGAGGGTCCGGTTCAGTTCGAGCAGATTAGCGTTGATCTCGGCGGGAAGCGCGTCCATGCGCGTCCCCAAGGCGTCAACGGACGACTGAAGCTCGAATGACTGAACGACCAGCCATCCCATTCCCCCTAGTAGCAGCGCCATTGCCCCGAGCAGTGCAGAGGACACGAAACCGGCAGCCCATTTCAGCGTGGACGTGCCGCCTTCAAGGCTTGCTAGTCGTTCGCCGATGTTCATCTCAAGCCGCTCCGATCCGCCACCACCTCCATCGGAATGTATGGGCTGTGGACGCTCAATCAAAGCGTCTAGTTCTTCCATTGAGCGTCTGACGCGATCCATAGTGAACAGCTCAGCCATCAAGGTTCTCTCCGAAGTTTAGACCACTCCGGCAGAGCCTCGGCATCTACAACTTTGGTTATCTCATTGACCAGCTCGTTCACTTCTTCTCTTAGGGCGTGTCGCCTCGATTGATCGCCGGTGAGGCCCATGGATGATGCCTTCAAAGCCACCATGAGAGAAAGCGAGAGTGCATGGTTCAAGTCGATCTGACGCGTCTCCAGCCGCTCGATCCGGCGGCGCAGCTCGGCAATCTCTTCCTCAGCGTTCATGTCACCTTCCTCACCACCTCGGGCGGCAGGTTGAACCGGACGCGGGCGGTCACAGCGCGCACGTCCGATAGGCTTCATTGGCGAACTCGACGACAGACCGCTGCTGAAAATCACGCGTCGAGTAACGAGGCTCACCATACGCTAGGAGTACCATACGCTGCGCGTCCCGCTTGTAGATGTCATCGACGTCTGCCCTCTCAACGCCAGCCATTGCATCAGACAAAGGTCGGCCGGTTTGCCGCCCCTCCATCACGAGGGCGGCCAACTCGGATCGACTGCCGCAGGCGGTTCCGTCGCTCTGGACGGTTGCCGAGAGGCGATTTCTCTGAAAGCTCGCAACCTGCTGTTCTAGGCTTTCGGTCTGACAGCCGGCGACAGCGATCGTGGCGGCGAAAAGTAAGGGCAACCTCATGAGTGCAACTCTCCGATAGGGGTCAGGGGTGCTTCTTCCCAGACCAGACCACGCGACCGACGATCTCGACTTCCTCACCCGGCACCTCTTCGGGCGGGAACTCACGGTCGTTGTCGGAATGCAGGATAACCGATTTCCGGTCCCGCGCCTTTTGCAGGCGCTTCACCCGCAATAGCCCGTCATGGCGCACTACGAACATGCCGTCGTAGGCCATGTTGGTCTTGGTCATGTCCACCATCACTATATCGTCGTGATAGAGCGTGGGCACCATGCTCGCGCCGGTTACCGAGATGATCGCCAGCTTGTCTGGGCTCGTTCGCGTGATGTGGTGCAGGTATCCAGGCGGAAACGATAACTGGTCCGCGATAGCCTCATATTCAGGAGCTACAGCCCCGCCGCCCGCCGCCGCTCGTACGTCATAGACTGGAATAAGCGTTGGGGCCGCGGTGGGATCAGCGGGGACGCCGACAGGCTCCGCGATCCCGCGCTCGAAGAACCCGACAACGGCCGGAACTTCGCTGGCCTGAACCTTTCGGTTCCCGCTCATGATCTTTGACAGCTTCGAGTCATCGATACCCATCGCCCGAGCGAGGTCGGCCATCTCGCCGCGCCGCCCCGTCAGGTGCTTCCTGATGTAGTCTGCGTTCACCTGTTCCATGCCCCGATGAGTTGCGGATTTCGCACGGTGGCGATATCGCCGAAAATCGCAAGGTTCGGGCTTGATGTTTCCTGCGCTTTCCGCAAGTATATCAAGCATGGAACCTGCGATCAGCATCATCAAAATCTGTGGCGGCTTCGCAGCCGTCGCTGAGATGACGGGGCGCGACGAGACGCGCGTCCGTCGTTGGACTTACCCCAAAGAAAGAGGCGGCACCGGCGGGCTGATCCCGGCGGAGCAGCAACAGGTCATCATGGCCGAGGCGCGGGCGCGAGGCCTGCCGCTCTCGCCGGAGAACTTCTTCGTCGATGACTCTGACCAGAGCGCAGCATGACCTGCGCTCGCCCAGCAACTCCCCGATCCGTATCCATCGTTCGCTCTCCATTCCGTGAAGATGGGGTGAGCGCGGGCGCGACCCAACCGAAACTCACCGGAGGCTTTTCGGCATGAGCAGGAACAACCCCCGCGACAGCATTCAGGATGTGGTGGCCCGCGCTTACCGCGCCGCTGGCGGCATCGAGAACGTATCGGCCGATCTTGGCCTGTCCATCGGCACCCTGTCCGAGCACACCGGCTTGCCCAAGGGGAAACGCGCCGGTGGTCTGGGCATCAACTACGCCGACACCCTGTCGCGCATCCATCCCGAGGTTGCCGCCGTCTATGCCGCGCACTTCGCCGCACTGGCAGGTGGCACGTTCACCGCCGCTGACGAGGCCGCGCCCCTCGAAACGGTCGAACACCTGTCCCGCATCGCCAAGGAAAGCGCCGAAGGGCTGACCGCTCTGGCCCGGATCGAGCATGGCGGATCGAAGGCCGACGCACTGGAACAGCTGGCCGACATTCACCGCGTCGTGGGTGAGGCGATCCGCGACCTCGCTATCGCGCCCGTCACCTCGCTCGCAGATCGGAGGGCGTCATGAGCGGATCAGTCCTGTTTCGCAGCTATCTCCCGGGGGAGCCGGAAGGTCATGTGGAGAAAGAGTTCGAGGAATTCGAAAAGCTCGTCAGCGCTTCCTTCCTCGGCGGTTCCGTCGTGGATCGCGTCATTGCGAAGGTCGCGCAGGTGGTGCGCCCACTGGTGAAGTGCTTCCGTGATGAGCTTCTTCTCGAGAGCATCATCAATTCGACTGCGGACGTTTTTGCCGGTGGTTCCAAGAGCCTTGAGCGCAACCTCCAAGCAAGTGACGAATGCGCTGACCTTGGCGGAGTCCGATACCTTCGCGTGTCTGATCTCGAACGCGTCCCTGTAGTTCTGGACGACTGGATCGGGCCAGTCAGTCGTTTCCGAGGGCTTCCGCACAGCGGGGTAGATGTCCGTCACAGTAATGAGCCCGTCTCCACCGAACAGCGGCGCCTCATCCGCCAAATGCTCGATGATCGATTTCAGGACCCGGCGCGTCGTCGCGAAGCTGGCCATCATCGGCTGGCCACATTTAGGGCAGACGCCTCGGCCAACACCCTCCACCGCGTCCGCGTCCTCCTGAACCTGAATGTGAAGGCCTCTGATGTGGCTCGGAACCTGCTCATTCAATGGGCGCGGATCGCGGCGGCGCACTTCGGCAACATGATCAAAGCGCAGATCCACGATCTGCATGCACGATCCGCATCTCTGATTTGTGGTGAACATGGAGGCTCCTCGTGTCGGCTATGAACATTCTGACCGCGGTCGATGACGCAATCAATGCCGCCGGCAGTGATCCCGACGATCTGATGTCACGACTTTCCGAGCTCGGCCATCTTTACGGTCAGCACCATGTCACCCGAGCACTTGCGCTCACCGCTCAGATCGACCGGGCGCGTCTGCGCTACTTGCGGCAGGACGCTGAGGCGGAGACCTCGTCATGACCGATCCCCTCGACACCGCCCTCGATAACATCGACACCGAGCGCAAACGTCTCCTCAGCGCCCGCATGGTTGTCGAGAACGCGATCCGCTTCCGCGACCAGGCCGCGCGCCTCGGCTTCGAGCCTGAGGCCAAGGCGAACCACAACGGCTTCGGCATATGGGTGCCATTCCATGCCGAGCTGGTAGCAGCGCTTGCCGCTGGTGGCGTCGTGCCGCCGTCTCACGAAGTGAAGGAGAAGCCGGCCGAGCCCGCCGACGACGCCGAGAACCCGCACGACGCAGGCAAGCCGTGGCCTGCCGTGCGCGACGATTATCAGCCGCCAGCGCCTGTCGAGCAAGCGGCGGAACCCACCAGCCCACGTGCCACGTCGGTCGGTCAGAGCGGCGGTGGGGACGCAGAAGCCCTGCCGCCGCGAGAGGTGAAGACCGAGAAGCCCGCGCTGCCACCGATCAAGGATCCGCACGGAAAGCCGGTGGTGTTGGAGAACGTGCGGAAGACCTGGACGCCCGAGGAGGAGGCTGACCTCATCGCACGCGTGGACCGCGGTGAGACCTTCGCGGAGATCGCCGAAGCCATCAACCGCAAGACCGCCGCGGTCGCGGGCAAATACACCTATATGCGCTCGCGCGGGCTCCTCAAGGACGACGAGGCGACCGTGGACACCACCCTCCCGGCCGAGCCCGCCACGCCGGAGCCCGAGCAAGTGCCCATCGAGGTCACCACCCCCGCAGCTGATCCGGTCGAGGAGAGCAGCGGCTGGACCAGGGGCGAGGATCTCGAGCTTCTACGCCTGCTGTCATCAGGAAAGAGCCCGCGCGTCACGGCCGAAGAGCTTGGCCGCACGGTCGATGATATCCTGGCGCGGCGTCTGCTCCTGAACCCTTCGAGACATCCGCGCGATCTCACTCGCATCTATCACGAGCGCCGGATGGAAGCTGAGCACAAGGAAGGAGTGTCGGCATGAGCATCGCCGACGAAGCACTCGCGTTCCGCATCTGGCAGCACTGCAACCCGATCGGCTGGACTGCACCATGCAGGAAGCCGGGGATGCGGTCGGCGTGACTGCCCAGAAGGTCGGCCACATCGCGAAAGCGAAGGGCTGGAAGCCCCGGTTCCGCACCACCGCTACCGACATGAACGCGCACCGAATGGCGGAGGCGATACTGTGACTGCCGCTCTTGCCCCGCCGCTCGAAGACGGCCGCGTCTACATCGATTTCGCTTCGATCCCGCCCCTGCGCTACGGCCTAATCATGGCCGACCCGCCCTGGGATTTCGCCAACTGGTCGGCTGCAGGTGAGGCGAAGAACGCCAAAGCGCAGTATTCCTGCATGTCGCTGGACGACATCAGGGCGATGCCCGTCTCGCACCTCGCCGCCCGCGACTGCGTCCTGTGGCTCTGGGCAACGAACCCGATGCTTCCGCAAGCGATCGAGACGATGGCCGCCTGGGGCTTCCGGTTCCGCACGGCCGGCCATTGGTCGAAGAAGACTGCGACCGGCGCGCAGGCTTTCGGTACCGGCTACATCCTGCGTTGCGCGGGCGAGCCGTTCCTGATCGGCGTCGTCGGCCAGGCGCGCTGCACCCGCTCTGTCCGGTCGGTGATCGAAGGGCTCGTGCGCGAGCATTCCCGCAAGCCAGATGAGGCCTTCGCTGCAGCTGAAGAGCTGGTGCCTCACGTGGCGCGCCTGGAACTCTTCTCGCGGTCGCGCCGGCCCGGGTGGGATGCGTTCGGAAATGAGGTCGACCGGTTCGAGGGGCGCAATGTCTGATCGGGTCCGCTTCGGATTTCTGGCCCTGTCACTGGCCCTGCGCGCACGCTGCGGGACGTTTGATCGTGCCGGCGCCGGTCGGTTGATCGAGCGCGGTGACCGTCTATCCGACGAGGCGGGTTGCGCCGCTCGTGCATTCTACTCGCTGGGCCCTGACGACGCGGCCCGCGCGGGCGCTGACCTGGAGCGCTTCGTGACCGAGATGGCGGCCACCATCCCCGCGCCCGCGCCGCGTGAGTTCGACTGGCAACGGAGGGCGGACCTGTCATGACGCCGGCCGAACGCCTGATCGTGAATTCCCTGGTCGTCTTCGTCTGCGAGGACGGACCCCCCGGAAACGGACTGGTGCGGGTGACGCCGAAGGGCGAGGTCGACCGATTCGCCCTGAACCGGAGGAACGGAGGCGAACTGGCCGGCGCCTGCTTCAGCCCCGACGGAAACACGCTC